>NZ_JABWQQ010000030.1:0-57630 GCF_014268555.1 Pseudomonas sp. SWRI111
CTGTCGCCAATAGCGATGGAGCAAAAAGCGGCATAAAACGCCGTAACCGGTGTCTGGTATTACTTGACCAGTTCAGCCTGCTCGCGAAGAGGCCAGAAGCAACACCCCAGACATTCAGGTGCCAACTAAGGCAACCGCACCAAATCCCCCCTCAACGCCACCCGCGTGACAAAAATCCCTGCCCGGCACTCATAGGTATTCAAATCCTTGCGCACCCGCTGGTCGTAGTAACTGACGATATTGACCACTGCATTCGCCCCGACCCGCTTGGCATCGGCCTGCAACTTGATCAGGTTCGACTGCAACACCCACTCGCAGGATCGCTGGTCGCTCTTGTTGAAACCATTGGTTTTCAGGTCGCTGATCACACCGCGGCGCAACAACTGCTGAGTGCCCTGCGGCCCGTTACCGATCAGGTAAAACTTCACGCTGCCATCGAGTCGCCCGGCACGAATGGCGTCCGACAGCACGGTTTCGAAAGGCATGTACATCAGGTTGGTAGCGTGGCTGGCGCCGGGCAGGAGTGTGAGAAGCGCAACGGCGATCAGGACTTTCACGTGCATAGGGTCATCTCCTTGACGTAGCGACGGGTATTCGCTGACTCAACGAGTGTAGACACCGTACATCAGCTTCAGAGAAAACAATGTGGAGCATCTGTGGCCCAAAGGCTACACTTCGGCCATGGCTGAGATTCTTCGAAGTTCCACATTTTCCAGTTGGCTTTCAAAATTGCCTGATAGCCGCGCCAGGATGCGTATTCAGGTGCGAATTGATCGTATGGCCGATGGAAACTTTGATGATGTCAAAGCCATCGGTGAAGGGCTCAGCGAAGTCAGAATTGACTACGGTCCCGGATATCGAGTCTATTTCATGCAACAAGGTCGGCAAGTGGTCATCCTCCTTTGCGGCGGAGACAAGAGCAGCCAACCCCGAGATATCAAGCAAGCCAGGCTCATCGCGAAATCCTGGCAGGAGCAAAACCCATGACCGAACAATTCACTCGTTGGGACTCAGCCGAGTACCTCAAGACAGAAGAGGACATGGCCAATTATCTGGATGCCTGCATGGAGGAGGCTGGAGACGACCCGGCTTTTATCGCCAAGGCACTGGGCACCATAGCGAGAGCGCGAGGCATGACCCAGGTCGCACGTGACGCAGGGCTGTCCCGAGAGAGCCTCTACCGCGCACTTTCAGGCGAAGGAAACCCAGAGTTCGGAACAATCCTCAAGGTGGTGAAGGCGTTGGGTTTGAAGTTACACGCCAGTACCTGAACAGGGTTAAATGACAAAGGGCGCCGAATGGCGCCCTTTGTCGTTTCTACTGTCCAATCAATCCACGTGCGCCAAATCGCCACGCAACGCCACGCTCGACACCACCAGCCCGGCCCGGCACTGGAATTTCTCGGTGTCTTTGTACAGGTCGCGCTGGTCGACGCTGGCGATGTTGATCACGGCGTTGGCGTCGGCTTTCTTCGCGGCGTCCTGCAGCGTTGCCAGGGCTGATTGCAAAGCCCAGAAGCAGGCGTCTTCGTCGGACTTGTTCGAGCCGTTGGTCTTGCGGCTGCTGCTCACGGTGTCGAGTTTGCGCACCTGTTTGGGCAGGGTTTCGCCGGCCAGGTAGAACTTCACGCTGCCGTCGAGCAGGCCGGCGTCGGTGGCGCGTTTGACGCCCTCACGAAAGCTCAGGTAAGTCGGCTCTTCGGCGCCCTGTTTGATGATGCCGAGGTTGTTGACGTATTCGATGTCCGGGTTGATCGACAGCTCTTTCAGCACGTTGTCGCGCAGGCGGTTGACCCAGCGGTTGTAGTTGCCGTGGATTTTGCCGTCCTTGGCGTTGAGGCCGTAGCTGCTGCGGTAGTCGATTTCGAACGAGGTCGGGGTGAACGGAATATCGACTTCGGCGTGATGGCGGCCGCGGACGGTGATGGCGGCTTTGATCATGCCCGGACGCACCGATTGCACGACCCATTGACGGTCGTTCAGTGCGGTGACGATCGCGCGGCTCATCTGTTGCTGGGTGAAGCCCAGGTTCGGCGAGAACTCTTCCTTGGCGTTATACACCGGTTTGCTGGTGCATCCGCCGAGTACAAAGGCCAGGGCCAGCAGGGCGGCGATGCGGTAAAACTGAGTCATTCCCTTCACTCCAAATGTCTTGCGGTCAGTGCCAGCGGCGGAAAATCAACGAGGTGTTGACGCCACCAAAAGCGAAATTGTTGTTCATCACGTAGTCATGACGCATCTGGCGGAATTCGCCGCGCAGGTAGTCGAGCTTGCCGCAGTGCGGGTCGACCTCGTCGAGGTTGAACGTGTGCACGTATTCGTCGCGATTGAGCATTTCGATGCTGAACCACGACTCCAGTGCGCCGCAGGCTCCCAGCGTGTGGCCAAGGAAACTTTTCTGCGAACTGATTGGCATGCGCTCCCCAAACAAACTACTGGTCGCCAGTGTTTCGGCAATGTCGCCCTGTTCTGTAGCCGTGCCGTGGCCATTGACATAACCGATGGCGTCCGGCGTCAGCCCGGCGTCTTCCAGCGCCAGCTCCATGGCGCGGCGCATGGTCAGCTGTTCCGGGCGAGTGGTGTGCTGGCCATCGGCGTTGCTGCCGAAACCGACGATTTCGGCGTGGATATGCGCGCCACGGGCGAGGGCGTGTTCAAGCTCCTCAAGAACCAGCATGCCGCCACCTTCGCCAATGACCAGGCCGTCGCGGCCCTTGTCGTACGGGCGTGGGCTGGTCTGCGGTGCATCATTTTTCAAACTGGTGGCGTAGAGCGCGTCGAAGACCATGGCTTCGGTCGGGCACAGCTCTTCGGCGCCGCCGGCGAGCATCAACGGCAAGCGCCCGAACTTGATCGCCTCATAGGCATAACCAATGCCTTGGCTGCCGCTGGTGCAGGCGCTGGACGTCGGGATAAGGCGACCGGTGAGGCCGAAGAAAATGCTGATATTGGCGGCGGTGGTGTGCGGCATCATGCGCACGTAGGAGTTGGCGTTGAGCCCCTCGGCCACCGAGTTGAGCAGCATGTTGCCGAACGCCTTGATCTCGTCGGTGCTGCCGGTGGATGAACCGCACGCCACGCCCATGCGCCCGTCCTTGATCGACTCGTCGCCGAGCAGGCCGGCATCGGCCAGGGCTTGTTCCGCCGCGCCGACCGCCAGCCGCGACACCCGGCCCATGCTGCGCAGTTGCTTGCGCGTCCAGTGTGCCGGTACCACGAAGTCATCGATCGGCCCGGCCAGGCGCGTGTTGAGTTCGCTGAAGCGATCCCACTCGTCCATCCGGCGAATGCCGCTGCGATTGGCCGCGAAGTTGCCGGCGATGGTTGCCCAGTCGCTGCCCAGCGAGGTGATGCCGGCCATGCCGGTGACGACGACGCGCTTCATCAGCACAGGCCTCCGTTGACCGCCAGGACCTGGCGGGTGATGTACGAGGCTTCCGCCGACATCAGGAAATTCACCGCGGCGGCCACTTCTTCAGGGCTGCCCATGCGTTGCGCGGGGATCATTTTCATCAGTTCTTCCACCGGCACGTTTTCGTCGAGCATGGCCGTGTCGATCAGCCCCGGCGCGACGCAGTTAACCGTGATTTTGCGCTTGCCCAGCTCGATCGCCAACGCTTTCGCCGCGCCGATCACCCCGGCCTTCGACGCGCTGTAATTGACCTGGCCGCGATTGCCGATCAGCCCGGACACGGAGGTGATGCAGACGATGCGCCCGGCGGCGCGACGGCGGATCATCGGCATGATCAGCGGATGCAAAACGTTGTAGAAACCGTCAAGGTTGGTGCGCAGGACAACGTCCCAATCGTCATCGCTCAACGCCGGAAATGCACCATCGCGGGTCAGCCCGGCGTTGAGCACCACGCCGTAATAGGCGCCATGATTTTCGACATCGGCTTCGAGAATGCTTTTGCAGGTTTCACGGTCGGCGACATCGAATTGCAGAACGCGCGCCTTACGTCCCAACGCTTCGATTTCAGCCTGCACCGCCTGGGCTTCGCTCATGCCACTGCGGCAATGCAGGACGATGTCGTGCCCGGCTTGCGCCAGACGCAAGGCAATGGCGCGGCCGATGCCACGGCTGGAGCCGGTGACCAGTACGGATTCAGTCATCGTTCGACTCCTTGGTTTGTTGCAGATATTGGTTGGCTTCGGGCGGACGGAACACGTTCAGCCGGGCGCTGGCATGAATGCCGTCGCCGTTGATATGGCATTCGAAAACGCCCATGCCGTTGTCGTCCTCCAGCGAGCGCAAGCCATGAATGGTCAACTCGCTGCCTGGCGGAAACGCCTCGACATTGCACTCGAATTTTCGCGTGCCGAGCAGGAAACCCAGTTCGACCGGGTTGCCCTTTTGTCGTGCGTGGCAACCGGCGAAGGCGGCGACGCTTTGCGCCATCAGCTCGACTCCGACCCATGCCGGCAGGCTGCCGTCGGGCAGGTTGAACAGACCCTCTGCTTTGACGGTGAGAGTTGTGCAGATTTGCTCGTCATCGAAACTGAGGACCTTGTCGATCAGAATCATGTCGCCCGCATGGGGCAGCAGTTCGGCGAGCGGCCAGGCAATCATGGGGCGTCTCCGATAATCAGGCTGACGTTGTTGCCGCCGAAGGCAAACGAGTTGCTCATCAGGTAGCGCGGTGCAATGGACGTCAGGCGGTCGCGGGCGGTCACCCACTTGAGCGCCGGCAGTTGGCTGTCGGCGTGTCCGTCCCAGACGTGTGGCGGCAAGGCGTCAGTGGGGTTGGCGGCGCTCAGGCTCAGCCAGCAGAACGCCGCTTCCAGCGCACCGGCCGCGCCGAGGGTATGGCCGGTCATCGGTTTGGTCGACGAGCAGGCCACGCCTTCGGGAAACAGCGTGGCAACCGCCAGGCTTTCCATGGCGTCGTTGTGTTGGGTGGCGGTGCCGTGCAGGTTCAGATAATGAATTTGCGCTGGCTGCAACTGCGCGCGGCTCAAGGCTTTCTGCATCGCTTGCAGCGCGCCACGCCCACTCGGCTCCGGTGCGGAAATATGGTGCGCATCGGAACTGGCGCCGGCACCGAGCAAGGCGATGGCCGGTCCGTCGCCCGGCTGCCGGCTCATCACGAACAACACGGCGGCCTCGCCGATGTTGATGCCGTTGCGATTGGCCGAAAACGGATTGCAGCGCTCGTCGCAGACTGCTTCCAGCGCAGAGAAACCATTGAGGGTCAGCTTGCACAGACTGTCGACACCGCCGCACAGCACCGCGTCGCACAGGCCCAGATCAAGCAGGCGTTGCGCGCTCATCAGCGCCCGGGCGCTGGAAGTGCAGGCGGTGGAAATTACGTAGGCCGGGCCGCTCAGTTGCAGCCAGTCGGCGAGGAAATTCGCCGGAGCGCCGAGTTCCTGCTGGCGGTAATCGTATTGCGCGGGAAATTGCTGTTCGCGAATGTAATGCGCCAGACCGCGGCTGGCCTCGTCGATGCCGGAAGTGCTGGTGCCCAGCACCACACCGATGCGCTCAGGTCCGTAGGTCTGGATCGCGCGGTCGATGTCTTCACGGATCTGCAGCGCGGCCTCCAGCAGCAGTTGATTGTTGCGGCTGCTTTGGTCGGCCAGTTGCGCAGGGATCGGCGCCAGATCACCGCGCACGGCGGCCACCGGCAACGCCCGTTCGGCCACCCAGCCGGACTCGCGGCGCATCCCCGAGCAGTCGCCGGCGAACAGGTTGCGTGCGACTTCAGGCTTGTCGCGGCCCAGCGCGCAGATCACGCCGAGGGCATTCAGGTAAGCGGTCATGGCGTCGATTCACCTAACTGGGAAACGCGATAATGCGGGCCTTCGGGCAGGATCAATTGAAAACTCAACGATTGTGCATAACGGACGTCCCAGCGCGCAGGCAAGGAGCGATGTTCGGCCTGTTGTTGCGCGTCAGGATAGTTGCGCAGCAGCTCGGCGGACGGCGTCAGGGCGAACAGCAACGCCGCAAACAGCTCGCGCGCTTCCTCATTGGGCGGCAGCAAGCCATCGGCCTGCCAGTGTCCATCGATCAACTGCTGACGCGCCTGGGGAATGCCCAGCGGGTCCATCATCGACCAGCGAATACCGGCACCTTCACGCTGGATCACCAGCAGCCAGTCCTGGCGCTGTCCGGCTTGCTCGCGTTCGATGTGCAGTTGCAGCGGCAGGGGCAGCGTCGGGTGACCGGCCGGCAATGGTGGCTGGCTGGCGCAGGCACTCAACAGAAGCAGCATGCCGACCACCAACAGTCGCCACACAGAGGACAATGTGGGAGCGGGCTTGCTCGCGAAGACGTCGGTACATTCGACATCCATGCAAGCTGACCCACCGCTTTCGCGAGCAAGCCCGCTCCCACAGGGTTCGATGTAAGCCGGTCGAAAGTGGTGCATCAGGTAGCCCCTGCAAGCGGCTTGCGCGCCACGACATTCACCAGGGTTTCCTCGCGCTGGCCAAACGGTTTCGGCTTGCACAACCCGAACCGTTCCAGCAAGCCAAAATCCTTCGACCGACTCCACCACAGATACGGGTACGAGACATTGCGCTCATCAAATTCAAAACCCTGCTCGCGAATCATCTCTAGATACTCAGCGGCGCTCTTCTGCACCTGCATCGGGTGGCGGAACAACCAGCGAATCACCCAGGTATCAATGTAAGCCTCGGTGGATTCGGCGAACAGCAGATAACCGCCGGGCTTGAGCACCCGATAAAACTCGGCCAGCGCCTTTTCCTGCTCGACCAGATGGTGAAAGGTCTGGTGACAGAACAACAGGTCGACACTCGCGTCCTCGACCTTGAGCGTCGCGCAGTCGCTGCCGATCAACTCGACGTCCAGGCCCAGACGCGCGGCTTCCTCAGCGCTCAGCGCCAGGCTGTGCGGGTCGGCGTCGATGCCGATCAGCCGCTGCGGGGCGAAGGTCTGGCGCAAATGGCCGAACGACTTGCCCTGGCCGCAGCCGGCATCCAGCAGCACTGGGTGTTCCGGCAACGCTGCGCTGAACAGCCCGCGCAAATCGTTGATCGCCACGCGCAACACATGGTGCTGCCAGGTGTGGCTGCGCAGGAACCAGAAACCGAAGCGGGTTTCCTCGACGTAGCTGTCGCTCAAGTAGTTCATGGGGCGTCCTTTGCACAGAGTTCGGAAACCATTTTCAAACGGCGACGGGCTTCGCTGACAAACGGGTTGCGTTCGTCCCAGGCGTAGCCAGCGAGAATCGAGCAGATCATCCGACGAATCGGTTCCTGACCGTCCTCGAAAAAGATCACGTCCTGAAACGTACCGGCGTACCAGCCTTCGACGTAACAGCGGAAGGTGTCGACGCCGCGTTTCAGCGGCTCGGCAAACTCGCGTTGCCAGTCGACGGTTTCACCTTGCAACTGTCGGTGCAGCACCGCCGCCGCCATGCTCGCCGAACGCATGGCGATGGTCACCCCGGAGGAAAACACCGGGTCGAGAAATTCTGCCGCGTTGCCAAGCAGCGCAAAGCCCGGACCGTGCAGCGTCTTTACGTTGGCCGCGTAGCCGCCGAGGGTGCGCGCCGGTGTGTCCCAGACCGCGTTATTCAGCACCTTGGCGAGGCTCGGGGTCTCGGCGATGAAACTGCGCAGGCAGGCATCCAGATCGCTGTCGCGGCCCTGGAAGTGCTCGGCGGCTGCCACCACACCGACCGAGCAACGCCCGTTGCTGAACGGGATCGTCCAGAACCAGATATCGCGGTGCAGCGGGTGGGTGGTCACGAGGATTTTTTCGCGGTCGAACGCCGGGTGGTCGATGTGATCCTCGACATGGGTGAACACGGCCTGGCGCACCGGGAAGTTCGACGGCGCTTCAAGATCAAGCAGGCGCGACAACACGCGGCCGTAACCGCTGGCATCGAGGACGAATTCGGCTTCGACGCGGTAGGCGCTGCCGTCTTCGCGGCGCACATCGAGCTGCGGTTTCGCCCGGTCGAAATCGACGCTGACAATTGCATCGCCATAGCGAATTTCGGCGCCTTGCAGCGCTGCCTGATCGGCCAGCAGTTTGTCGAAATCGGCGCGTTGCACCTGGAAGGTGGTCGGTTTGCCATCGGTGAAGGTTTCACTGAAATCAAACGCGCTGTAGCGCTCGCCCCAAGCGAACGCTGCGCCGGTCTTGCGCTGGAATCCGGCGGCATTGACGGCCTCGAGCATGCCGGCTTCTTCGACAAAATCCAGGCAATGGCTAAGCAGGCTCTCGCCGATGGAAAAGCGTGGAAAATGCTGGCGCTCGATCACCAGCACATCGTGGCCTTTGCGCTTGAGCAAGGCGGCGGCGATAGCGCCGGAAGGGCCGGCGCCGATGATCACGACCTGACGGGATTCCATTTCAACGATTGGCACGTGAGCTCCGGGGCAGAGGATGAGGCAGGTTCAGGGGCGCGCGATGCAGACCGATCAGCGCCGGCAGCAGCGTTGCGATCAGGCCCATCAGCATCAGCGCGAAGTACAGCGCCGGGGTGATGAGCTGTTGCTGCAGCAGCAGATTGAGAAAAACGATTTCGCTCAGGCCGCGAATGTTCAGCAAGACGCTTTCACGCCAACGGCTGGCGCCGGCGAACGAGGCGCCAGCCCAGCCGAGGCCGAGCCAGTTGCCGAGCAGTTTACTGGCAATCGGCAACAGCAGCAGCGCCGCCCATTGCCCGGCGTCGAGACTGGCGAGAGCACTGTGCACGTTGATCTGGACGATGCCGAAGGTGAGGATCAACGGAATGGCGATCCAGGTCTGCAAACGGCTCATCCAGCGTGCGGGCAGCGGCAGCACCAGCGGCACCTTGAGTACCGCCATGCACAGCAGATAGCCGATGCCGAAAATCAGTGCATTGAGTTTGTAATGCTCGGCCATCACCAGCAGCGCGAAGAACCCGAGGCTGTAAGTCAGCGGGCGGCGCACCTGAAGCAGGCGCAACAGCAGCGGTACGCCCGCCATGCCCAGGGGAAGCAACAGACTGCTCAGGTGCAGACTGCCCTGGGCCAGGCCGAACAGGGTCCAGCAGGTCAGGTCGATGAGGATCGCGGTCTGCACCAGGCGCCGGGTAGCGGCGGGCGGGTAATCGATGTGGCGCAAATACAGGTACAACACCGGGATCGCGGTAATCGCGAACACCAGTCCGATTGCCAGCGAGTTGAGCCACGGTTGCGTCGGCAGCAGCCAGGACGCCACGGCCAACCCGCAAGCGAACGGCACGGCGAAACTCGGCACAGCGATTTTTACGCTCTGACGGTCGAGGCGCAGGTCGATGACGTCGCTGAGAATGTGCCCGAGCAGCAAGGCGAAGCTCAGGCTGTAGAGGTTTTTCAGCCAGTGCGGCGCGATCAGTTGTGCGCCGCTGAGCTGCCAGCCCGGCTCGATCCAGAAGTACATCAGCAGCGGCAAACCGAAGCTCGCCAGCAGCAACTGACTGACGATCGGAATCAGGCCGAAATGACGGCCGACACGGGTCGCCAGCGCAAACAGCGCCAGGGCCAGTAACCAGAAGCCGAAGACCATCATGATTTTGCCTGCGCGGCAGGTGCATGACGCCCGGCCCACGGCGCGAGCATGAAGCTGAACGCCAGACCGAGGCTCACCGACAGACCGAAGTTGCTCACCGCTGGTGTGCTGGACACCGCCAGCAGGCCGAACGAAAGCCAAGTCGTCACTGCCGCGAGCAATGTACCGAGCAGACTTACCGCCGCGCCACCGACCTGCTCGCGCATAAGGATCGCGTAATCGACGCTGATCGCCGTCACCAGCAGCAGGCCGAACAGGCTGAACAGGGTCAGCGGCTGACCGAGCCAGCCAAGGCTGGCCAGACTGCACAGCGCCGCCAGCAGCGGCAGGGCGACGATGCGCAGCGCGCCGGTCAGGCCGAACGGCAGAATCAGCACCAGCACGATCAACCCGCAGGAGGCGAGTTTCAGTTCGGCGGCGCTGATCTGCGTAGCGGCGAACACCTTGTTCAGATCACCCAAGCGATCGACCAGCACCACCCCCGGCAAATCCAGCGCCTGCACCCGCAGCAATGATGGATTGTTCAAGCCCTGCAAACTGGTGATCGCCGCGACGCCGTCTTCAGTCGAGCCAAGCCATAGCGTGCGATAAGGCTCGCCGAGCGGGCCGGCCAGCGCTGCGTCGATGTCTTCGGCTGGCAGCGTTTGCAATTGCTGCAATTCGTTTTGCAAAGCCGACGCTGGCACGCCGAGGTCGAGCAGCGGTTGCCAGAACGATGGCAGCTTGTTCAGTGATTCGCGCACTTGCTGCTGCTGGCTTGGCGCGCTGACCAGTTGATCGAGGGCCAGAAAGCCTTGCAGCTTGTCGAGGTTGACCAGTTGCTGCAGCCGCTCGCTCAGCGCCGTCTGGCGCTCGAGCAATTGCTGCTGATCGGCGGCGCGGACGAGGAAGAACTGGCTGGTCGGCTGATATCCGGTGATGCGCGCGATTGTCTGCGCTTCGTCGGTCAGATGCTGCGGCGCGCCGACCCATTGGCGGATGTCGTTTTTGCTCTGCAATTGCATCAGGCCGCCGACGCAGAAGGCGATCAGCAGGGCCAGCAGCACGGGCGTGCGAATGCAACCGAGCAGCGCCTCACGCAGATGAATCAGGCGTTCGGCCAGGCGCAGCGGCCATTGCGCCGGACGCAGTTCGACATTTTTCAGCAACGCCGGCAGCAGGCAGACCGCCGACAGATAGGCGCCGAGCAAACCGGCGGCGGAGAACACCGCTATCTGCGTCAGTGCAGGGAATGGTGTCCAGGCCAACGCCAGATAACCGATGACGCTGGTGATCAGGCTCAGCGTCAGTCCCGGCAAGGTCAGGCGCAGGGCTGGCCAGCTGCGCCAGGGCTTGAGGCTCCAGCTCTTGGACAAGTAGTGCAGCGGGTAATCCACGGCCACGCCGATCAGACTCGAGCCGAGCACCAGTGTCATCACGTGCATGTGTCCGAATAGCGCCACGCACGCCACCGCGCCAAACAGCATGCCCACCACCACCGGCACGAATGCCAGTAACACGCGCCAGCGACGAAACGCCAACAGCAGCAACAGCAGAATGCCAACCGTCGCGCCGCCGCCCACCCAGGTCATTTCTCGCGTGGCTTGTTGCTGGCCGTTGGCGGCGTACAGCAGGCCACTCGCGGCGAGCAACTGCACGTTGGCCTGCGCTGCCTGTTCGCGACTGTGCTGGAGCAAGTCTGCCACTTGCAGCGGCAGGTTCATGTCGAATGCGTTGCCCGTGGTGCGCGCGCGCAACAGCACCCAGTGCTTGCCGTCGGCTTCGGCGATCAACGCACCGCTGCCGATGTCCAGTTGCACCGCGCCGCGTTGCGGCTGGCTGTTCTGGATGCGCCCGGTCAGGCCTAGCCAATCGTCCTGACTCGGCACCAGGGTGAAACCGTTGAATGGGTCGAACAGCGCTTGCACCCGCTGCTGAATGAAGACGTCGGGATGTTCGATGAGTAACTGGCGATCATCCGCCGAGAGCATCGCCAAACGCCCTTGCAGCAGTTGCATGCGCAAGGCTGGCAGGTCCGCTTGCAGATTCCACTGCACGGACTCGAACAGACCGCTGGCCTGCCATTGCTCGCCCAGCGTTTGCGCCATGGTCAGCGCTTGCTGGCGATCGAGGTGGCCGACCAGCACCAGCATTTCGCGGTTGAGCGGCTCCTGCATGCGCTGTTCGGCGCGCAGCTCGAGGGCATCGGGATGGGTGCCGGGCACCAGCTCCATCAAGTTCGCCGACAGCGGCGCACCGTTGCGCCACTGCCAACCGGCCAGCGCGATGACCGCCAGCAGCAGGATCAGAAACAGCCAGGGCAGTTTGCGTTCACTCGGCAAAGTCATGTTGCTCCGCGTCGCTCAACGGTTGCTCGGCCGTGCTGTCCTGCAGGCGCAGCACGGTGCTGTCGCCTTGGGTTTCCAGCAATTCGATGGTTTGCACCAGCGTGCCGCCATCGATGTTGATCTGGTTGAACACTTGCTTGAGCAGCAGTGAGCGCGGCGTTAGCGTCAGTTTCCATTGCTGTGCCGTGCCGCTCAGGGTCAGCTCGAAATCCCGTTGCAGGCCACTGCTGTCACCTTGCAATACAGCGAGGAACAGACGGTTCTGCTCGGCACCGGCGCTCTTGTTCGGCAGCAGTTGCCAACCGTTGGTGTCACGGCGGGCGATGCCTTTGGCGGTGATGCGGTAATCCTGCTGCAGCGGCGTTTTCAACAACCACAGCAGGCCATGATTTTTAGCGAGAACAAAACGGCCCTTGCTGATCAGCGGTTGCGGCAGGGCACGCAGGTGTTTTTCCTGAGTGAACTGGCCGTGGATCACGTCCGGTTTCGCCAGTTGTTCGCTGAGCTGTTGCAGATCGAAGGCATTGGCCCATGACGACATCGCCAGCAGCGCCAAAACGCTCAGACCTTTAAGCAAAACATTCATCGCAGCATCCTTTCCACGGCATCGGTGAAGACTTTCGGCGAAGCCAGTTGCATCTCGCGATTGCTGACGTCGACGGCGACCTGCACCGAGCTGGCGCGGGTCAGGCGTTCGCCGGTGTCCAGGTCGGTGATCAGGTAGTTGATCTTCAGGCGGTTTTCCCACTCGACCAGGCTTGCGCGTACGTTTAGCCGTTGACCGAACACCGCGCCGCGCACATAGCGCAATTGCAGGTCGATAATCGGCCAGGCGTAGCCGGACTCGACCATGTGCGTGTAGTTGTGGCCGATCTTGTCGAGCAGCGCGCATCGCGCCACTTCCAGGTATTTGACGTAATGCCCGTGCCAGACCACGTGCATGGTGTCGACGTCAAAAAACGGCACGAGAATTTCCGTGTCGGCGTGCAATACCCCGGCGCTACGCATGCAGCCTCCAGTGTTGTGCGGCGATGCGTTGCAGGCACAGGCGCAGTTCGCCTTCCAGCGCACGGTCTTCGATGACCGGCGGGAAGTCTTTGCCGAGTTCTTCATGCATCGCGGCCAGCGCTGGCGGCAACGGGCGCGCATCGAAGGCCTGAGCGCGCAGCCACACGCCCTGATTGGCGGCGAGCAAGGTGGCGGCGGCGACCTGTTCGGTCAGCTCCAGCACGCGAATCGCATCACGGGCGGCGATGGTGCCCATGCTCACCTTGTCCTGGTTGTGGCATTCGGTGGAACGCGAGAACACGCTGGCCGGCATGGTGTTTTTCAGCGCTTCGGCGGTCCAGGCGCTGGTGCCGATCTGCACCGCTTTGAAGCCGTGATTGATCATCGCCCGGTCCGCTGGGGCGCCGGACAGATTGCTCGGCAAGCCATGGTTGTAGCGCTCATCGACCAGCAGCGCCAGTTGCCGATCAAGCAGGTCGGCGACGTTGGCCACGAGGTTTTTCAGGCTGTCCATGGCGAAGGCGATGTGGCCGCCGTAGAAGTGCCCGCCGTGCAGCACGCGCTCGGCTTCGGCGTCGATGATCGGGTTGTCGTTGGCGCTGTTGAGTTCGGTCTCGATGAACGCGCGCAGCCAGTTCAGGCTGTCGGCCAGCACGCCGAGCACATGCGGCGCGCAACGCAACGAGTAGCGGTCCTGCAGACGATGCAGCGGCGCGGTTGGCGCATCGATTGCCAGATCCTTGCGCAGCCACGCGGCCACTTGCATTTGCCCCGGATGCGGCTTGGCGGCGAACAGGCGCTCGTCGAAGTGCTCCGGATTGCCTTGCAGCGCCACCACGTTGAGCGCGGTGATGCGTGTGGCCAGGTGCAGCAGGTAATCGGCGCGGGCGAAGGCGAGGCAGGCGAGGCCGGTCATCACCGCTGTGCCGTTCATCAGCGCCAGCGCCTCTTTCGGCCGTAGTACCAACGGTGTCCAGCCCAGTTCGCGATGCACGTCGGCGGCCTGACGGCGTTCGCCACGGAACATCACTTCGCGTTCGCCGGACAGGGTCGCGGCAACGTAGGACAGCGGCGTCAGGTCGCCGCTGGCGCCAACCGAGCCTTCTTCGGGAATCAACGGCAGGATGTCGTAGTCAAGGAACGCGTGCAGACGCTCGAGCAACTCGATCCGGACCCCCGACACGCCGTGGCACAGCGACTGCAAACGCGCCGCCAGCACCGCGCGGGTGGCTTGCGCGTCGAGCAGTTTGCCCAGGCCACAACCGTGGAAGGTGTAAAGGTGACGCGGCAGCGCTTCGACGTGATGCAGCGGTACCGCGACCACGCAGGAATCGCCATAACCGGTGGTGACGCCGTAGATCACGCCTTCCTTGTCCAGCAGCGAATCGAGAAAACGCGCGCCCTTGGCGATGCGCTCGCGGTAATCGGCGTCATCCTGCAACCGCACGGGGGCCTGACGGTTGGCCAGGGCCAGCACGTCTTCGATGCGCAAGGGGCGTTCGCCGAAGGTTACCGGCTCATGGGTTGGCGTCGTCATCGGTCTTCCAGAAAGGGTAAAAGTTGAACCATTGCTGCGGGGCTTCGAGGCAATAGTGACTCAGGCGCTGCGCGTAGCGGGTGGCCCACTGATGAATGACCTGCTCGCGCTCGCGGCGAGTCCACGCCACCGCATCGGCGAACGGTTCGAGGGTCAGGCGATAGTGGCCGTCGGGTTGTTTCAGGCACATCAGCAGATTGACCGGGCACTTGAGCAGCCCGGCCAGCAACCACGGACCTTGCGGAAACGGCGCCGGTTGGCCGAGAAACTCGACGGTCACGCTGCGCCCGCCGTGCAGCGGCACGCGGTCGCCGGCAATCGCCAGCCACTCGCCACGCTCCAGCCGTTCGTGCAGCTGCAGCATGATCACCGGGTCGAGTTCGCTGACCTGAATCAGGCGCAGATTGGTCGCCCCGGCTTCGCCCAGCAAACGGTTGAACTGCTCGGCATGCTTGGTGTGCACCAGCACGTTCATGGTGACTTTTTCGCCGATCTCCGCCAGCGCCCGGCACACTTCGAGATTGCCCAGATGCGCGCCGACCAGCAGTTGCCCGCGACTGCCGCGCAACTGCTTACGCAGCAGCGCCGGGTCGATGATTTCAATCTGTTCGATGCGCAGCTTGCCGTTCCACACGTCGAGCTTGTCCAGCAGCGAATCGGCGAACGCCATGAACTGGCCGAACACCCGCCAATGGCTCGGACGCAAATTGTCGCGATGACTCCAGTCCGCCAGCCGTTGCTGGTACTGCCAGGCACTGCGCCGGGCGATGCGCCCGAACAGGAAAAAATACAGGACGATGCCGTACAGCAACGGGCTGAGCAGGCGGCGGCCGAGGACTTTGGCGGCGAACGCGGTGAATTTCATCAGCAGGAAACTGCCGCGTTCCTCGCGGTCGGCCCAGTGTTTGTTATCGGCGCCTTCGCTCATGGTTTTAACCGCCGCCAGAGGATCACCGGTAAACGCAGCAACATGCCGAAGAACAGTCGCGTGTGCATGCTGGAAATCAGCGCGTTGTCGTGCCACAGACGAAAGTGCGACACGCCGTCCAGCGGGTAATGCACGCGGGTGTGCAACCAGCGCATTGGCTGATTGCGCCAGGACAGGCGCACGAGAATGTCCGAGTCGAAGTCCATGCGCTTGCCGACTTTCGCCGAGTCGATCACCGCCAGCGTCGGCGCCAGCGGGTAGACACGAAAACCACACATCGAATCGCGGATCTGCAACGACAGGGTGTTGATCCACACCATCACATGGGTCAGATAGCGCGCGTACAGGCGACCCTTGGGCACGCTTTCGTCGAACTGTGGGTAGCCGCAGATCATCGCTTGCGGGTAGGCGCGGGATGCTTCGACGAAGCGGGCGACATCCTGCAGATCGTGCTGACCGTCGGCGTCGACCTGCAAGGCATGGCTGAAGCCCAGTCGCGCGGCTTCGCGCAGACCGGTCATCACCGCGCCGCCCTTGCCTTGATTGACCGTAAGACGCACCAGAAAGACCTTGTCGCGTCCGGCGAGGGTGTCGAGTACCCGGGCGCAGGAAGGCTCGCTGGCGTCGTCCACCAGAATGCATGGCAGGCCTTGGGCGAGCAGGGCATCGACCACGGTGGTGATCGCGGTTTCGTGGTTGTAGACCGGGATCACGGCGCAAGGGTTATGCATGGAACACATCCCCTTTGTGGCGAGGGAGCTTGCTCCCGCTCGAGTGCGAAGCGCTCGCCTTCGATGGGCTGCCAAAAACGGGTGGGGCTGCTTCGCAACCCAGCGGGAGCAAGCTCCCTCGCCACAGGTTATGCATGACTTTTCCCCAAGAGGATGCGCCCGCTCGAGCAGGTCGCCGTGTCGTTGCGATAAGCGAAATACAGTTTGCCGCGCGCCGGATCGAAGCGCAGGTGCAACTGGATTTCATCGCCGGGGCGCACCAGTTGCTGGAATTTCAACACTTCCATGCCGGCAAATGCGCCATCGAGCTTCAGCAATTGCCGGCCCAGGTTCAGCGCCCATTCCACTTGCACGACGCCGGGTAATACCGGCGCCTTGGGGAAGTGGCCGCTGAAATAGGCCAGGTCCGGCGGCACGCTTAGTTGCAGGCTCCACTCGCCCTCGGTTTCGCTTTGCTCAAGCACTTCGGGGGCTTTCGGCCGGGCAGCGAGCAACAACGCTTCGACGGTGGCCTGGGGCAGTTTGCCCTGGCTGTTCAGGGGCAGTAGGCGCAGCAGGCGCCAGCGCCGCGGCAGGGCGAGGGCTTCGCAATGCTGGCTCAGGTGCTTGCGCAGGGTTTCGGTCAGGCCACGGCGGCCGTGTTCGCGCAGCGCAAACAGACCCGATTCGCTGAGCACCAGCAGAGCGCCGAGCGAGGCGCGGTTTTCCTGCACCACGCCCAGCCGCGCTTCCGCTACCCAATCATGGGCAACCAGGGCTTGTTCGAGCATGGGCAGCGAGATGCGTTTTTCTTCCAGTTTGACGATGCGGTCCAGCCGGCCCAGCAGTTCGAAACGCCCGTCGGCCTGGACGCGGGCGGCATCGGCCGTATGCTCGACATGCCCGGCAGGCAAATAAGGTGAGGCAACCAGCAGCGCGCCGTCGCTGTCCTGGCTCAGTTCGACGCCGGCAAACGGCTGCCATAAAGGCTCGCCCTGACGCCAGGCAATACCGCCGGTTTCCGAGCTGCCGAGGATTTCCGTCGGCCATTGCTGCAGGCGCTGATGCAGGCTCTGCGCGGCCTCTGGCGGCAGCGCTCCGCCGGAGGAAAACACCCGGCGCACGGCGCTCAAGGCCGGCCAGTCGAGGTTGTCGCCCATGCGCTTGAGCAGCGCCGGACTGGCGACCCAGGCAAAGGCCGGATATTCGCGGCTGGCACGCTGCAAATCCTCGGGAAACGCCAGTTGCCGGCGCACCAACGAGCGCCCGGCGCACAACGGCCACAGCACTCGAAACAGCAAGCCGTAGATGTGCTGCGTGGCGACACTGCCGATGATGCAGGCCTGGCCGAGGTCTGCGCCCCATAGCTGCTCCAGCGCCTGGACTTCATTGGCCAGCTGGCGCAGGGTTTTGTCGATGCGCTTGGGTTCGCCGCT
This sequence comes from Pseudomonas sp. SWRI111, assembly GCF_014268555.1. Taxonomy (NCBI): domain Bacteria; kingdom Pseudomonadati; phylum Pseudomonadota; class Gammaproteobacteria; order Pseudomonadales; family Pseudomonadaceae; genus Pseudomonas; species Pseudomonas sp. SWRI111. The sequence goes on from NZ_JABWQQ010000030.1 coordinate 17,439, forward strand.
GGAGCCGGAGGTGCACAGGCTCAGGCGGCACTGATCGAGGTCCAGTTCGGCGCCCGGCAGCCCGGCTTGGTGAAAGTCGCTCAAGTGCGCGTCGCCAGGCTGATCGGTCAGCCAGCTATCGACTTCACCGGACCAGCGCTGGCGTGTCTGCGCTTGCAGGTCGGCGGGCAGCAACACGCTGGCGCCCGCGCGCCACGCGCCGAGCAGGGCGACGGCCAGATCGGCGGCATCTTCCAGATGCACGGCCAGGCGCTTCACGCCTTGCGCTTGCAGGCCGGCGGCAACACTCAACGCCTGCTCGCACAGTTGCGCATGATCGATGGCCGGTGCGTGGCTGATTGCTCGCGCCGGCACAGTCTTGAGCAATAGCTGCTCAAGTTTTATCCAGTTCATGTACGGCCTCTTACCCGTTGTCGTATCAGCCATTCAATGGCAAACATCAGGCCGATCAATCCGTAGGAAATCAGGCCGGTGTACAACATCCACCAGTCCAGCGGCGCCCACAGCGTCAGAAGGGCAGCGCACAAACCGTTGCAAAAGAAAAACACGCTCCAGGCCAGCGTGACCTTGCGCGTATAGCGAATGGCAATGTCCGGTAGCTCAGGCTCGCGCAACCGTGCCAGGCGCTCGACCATCGGCGGGCCGTATTTCAGGCTCAGGCTGAACAGCACCAGCATGAACCCGCTGATCAGCACCGGGTACCAGCGCAACAACAGCGGACTGTCGAACAGCGCCAGCAGCAGGCAGAACACAATGGCCACGCCGGCCATCCACAGGCTGCCGGGTTTGCGCTCGCCGGTCAGCGCCCGCGCCAGCCACAGGCTGCCCAGCAGCAGACCGAACTGCCACGGCGAGAAGTGTTCCATACCGAAATACACCGCAAAGGGGTACAGCAGACCGGCCAGCAGCAGGCCCAGGCCGATCAGTCGGCTCATGTGGCCGGTTGAACCAGACGGAACACCGCCTCGACCACGTCACCGACGGTGCGCACCGACTTGAACTCCTCGGCGGCGATTTTTTTGCCGGTCTGACGTTTGATGTGATCGATCAGATCGACCGCGTCGATGCTGTCGATTTCCAGATCCTGATACAGATTCGCGTCCATGCTTACGCGGGCCGGATCCAGTTCGAACAGTTCGACCAGGGCTTCGCGCAGGGTGTTGAAGATATCGTCACGAGTTTGCATGGTCCGGTCTCAAGCTGCCTGTTTGGCCGTGACGAACGCCGCAAGGCTCGCCACGTTGGTGAAGTGGTTACGGGTGTCTTTGGCATCGGCGTCGATCTTGATGCCGTATTTTTTCTGGATCGCCAGACCCAGTTCCAGCGCGTCGACCGAGTCCAGACCCAGGCCTTCGCCAAACAGCGTCTGCTCGTCACCGATGTCGTCGGGGCCAACGTCTTCGAGGCCGAGGGCGTCGATGATCAGCAGTTTGATGTCACGCACCAGGCTAGCGGTGTTCAGTTCGCTCATCTTCGGCGAGCTCCTTAATGAAATAGTCATGCAAATAGTCGTTGAGCTTGCGCGAGGCCTGCGGTGCCGGCCCCTGCGCGGCGAAGGTCTGTGGGTCTATATCGGCCCCGACGCGAAAACTGAAGTGCACGCGGCGGCGGGGAATGCGATACCAGGGTTCGGCTTTGGTCAGGGTGGTCGGGTTGACCTTGATGATCACCGGGGTAACGATTTTCGCACCGCGCAGGGCAATCGAAGCGGCGCCCCGATGAAAGGCCGGTGCCTGCCCGGGCTGGGTGCGGGTGCCCTCCGGGAAGATGATAAGGGTCTGACCGTTGTGCAGCGACTCGGCGGCGGCATCGAGCATGTCCATGCTGCCGTCATTGCTGATGTATTCGGTGCGCCGCAGGGGGCCGCGGGTGAAAGGGTTCTCCCACAGGCTTTTCTTCACCACGCAATTGGCCTGGCGCACCAGACCGATCAGAAACACCACGTCGATCAACGAAGGGTGGTTGGCGATGATCATCTGTCCGGGGCGGCCGAGGCGTTCGGCGCCTTGGATGTCATAGGTCAGCACACCAGTGCGGGCCATGAACCGCACGAAAAACCAGAACAGCCGACTGACCGTCTGCCGCGCGCGCCGTCGATGCACCAGGGCATCGCCGGGCAGGCAGGCAAGCAGGGGGAAAACCAGCAGGCGCAGGCACAGGCCGCCAAGCCCGAACAGGGCGAAGCTCGCCGCGGTGGCGAGCAGGCGCCAGTAATAGGCGTCGCGGTTCTTCTCGGTCACGGGTTGCGTTGCCAGGTCCATACACGATTTTTCCAGGCATGTTGGCAATGGGTTTGCTGGCCGAGCAGGGTGCGCAGCAGGTTGAGCGCGTGCGGCCAGTGCGCCTTTGACTGGATTTTTGTGCTGCTGTTCAGCGTCAGCCGCCAGTCGGTACCGGCAGTGATCAGCAGCGCGAGTGCGTAGGGGAACGGCACATCGTCAATCCACTGCGAGTACGCTTCGGGCGGTTGTTCTTCGGTCACGATCAGCAACACTGCCGGGGCACCTTCAGCGAGCAACGCCGCGGCTTCGAGCATGCCGTGTTCGAGGCCGTCGCCGGCGGCGGCAAGGGCGGTCATCTCGCTGGTTTCGCCACGCATGATCGACCACAGGCCGATGATCGCGTTGTGCACCGAGAGGCTGAACTGGGTCGGGGACAGCGGCTGATCGGTTGCCAGATCACTGAGGATGTCGAACGTACGCGGCGTTTCGCCGTGCCGCGAAACGAACACCAATGGCAGGTTGTCGCGTCCCTCGGCCAGTGGCCAGCCAACGCTGAAAGCCATCCGCGCCAGACGGCTGAGGCGACGGCGTTGCATGGCCGGCAGAAACGACACATCGGGCGCGGCATCGCTGCTCTGCAGCACCACCGGCTGTCGGCTCCAGGCCTGCCAGGCGTCCACGCTGTCGAGCCCCGGGGCCCATGCGCGCCATTGGGCGATGTTGAAGTTGATCACGGACATTCATCCCGCCCCTGCGGGCTTTCGTTGACGCGATGGATCGCCAGCGCCGCAGCAGGCTTGGCTTGGCGCTTAGCGCCGGGTGGCGCGCATTATCCCGGTGCGACGGGTGTCTAGCAAATGCTGGTTACATTTTGCCCAACAAAATGTACTGAGCGGTTCGCTGGATAACTGTCACTTGGCCATTATCCAGAATCTCCGCGGCCTGTCTGTCAGGTGTCTCTGTATTCTCACGCGGTTTTTTCCACGCCCGGATGTCGACATTTACACCTCAAGGCGTAGTCCCTGGCCGTGGAGGTAGCGAAGCGAGGTCGCCCGCATCTACACTCGGTCATTCTTTGATACACGGAGGTTTGGTCATGCGGCGCGTGGTGTTCAATCAGAAAGGTGGCGTAGGCAAATCCAGCATCGCCTGCAACCTGGCCGCGGTCAGCGCCAGCGAGGGTTATCGCACGTTGTTGGTGGATCTGGACGCCCAGGCCAACTCCACTCAATACCTGACCGGGCTCACCGGTGACGACATTCCGATGGGCATCGCTGACTTCTTCAAGCAGACCCTGTCGTCGGGGCCGTTCTCGAAAAAGAATCAGGCGGATATCTACGAAACCCCGTTCGACAATCTCCACATCATCACCGCCACCGCCGAGCTGGCCGACTTGCAGCCCAAGCTCGAGGCCAAGCACAAGATCAACAAGCTGCGCAAGTTGCTGGATGAGCTGTCCGAAGACTACGACCGCATCTACCTCGACACCCCGCCGGCGCTGAATTTTTACGCGGTATCGGCACTGATCGCGGCGGATCGGGTGTTGATTCCCTTCGATTGCGACAGCTTCTCGCGTCAGGCGCTGTACGGCCTGATTGCTGAAATCGAAGAGTTGAAGGACGACCACAACGAAGGTCTGGAGGTTGAAGGCATTGTGGTCAACCAGTTTCAGGCCCGCGCCAGCCTGCCGCAGCAGATGCTGGATGAGCTGATTGCCGAAGGGCTGCCAGTGTTGCCGGTGTACCTGAGCAGTTCGGTGCGCATGCGCGAATCCCACCAGGCGAGCATGCCGCTGATCCACCTCGATCCACGGCACAAGCTGACGCAGCAATTCGTCGAATTGCATAACTTGCTGGAAGACCACTGATTCCCCGAATACACACTGCCCCCTGTAGGAGTGAGCCTGCTCGCGATAGCGTCCTTTCATCCAACGCAAATGTTGAATGTGACGGCCTCATCGCGAGCAGGCTCACTCCTACATTGGATTTGTGTGTGGTCAGATACCTTGGCTACGCAGCCACGCCAGCAACTGCGGCAACGGAAACGCGCCACTCTGGCGTGCCACTTCCTTGCCGTTTTTAAACAGAATCAGGCTCGGGATCGAGCGAATCCCCAATTGCGCCGATAACTGTTGATTCGCCTCGCTGTCCAGTTTGGCCAGCCGACACTTGCCCGCCAACTGCGCCGCCGCCTGTTCGAACACCGGCGCAAACGACTTGCACGGCCCGCACCAGTCCGCCCATACGTCCACCAGCAACGGCAAATCGCCCTTGATCTGGCTGGCGTAGTCGCCTTGCGTGAGTTCAAAGGGTTTGCTCAACAGCACCGCAGATTTGCAGCGCCCGCACTTGGGCTGGTCAGCGAGACGCTCAGCGGGGATGCGGTTGAGGCCGTTGCAAGTGGGGCAAGGGATGAGGAGAGGGGTGGTCATAATCGGCTCATTGGAATTCAGCGGTTCGTACGACCTATCTGGAGCCGCACGAACTGTTTATCAAGTTCGCGCGCTGGGGCTCACGACGAACAACTGATCTCCAAATGCTTGCCCCACTCCGGTGGTCGCTCGGCATAACCTTCCATCCCCGGCTGCTCTTCGAACGGGTTGCTCAACACCGTGTGCAGTCGGCGAACCTCTGAGTAATCGCCTTGTTCGGCGGCATCGATGGCTTTTTGCGCGAGGTAATTGCGCAGGATATATAGCGGATTGACCGCGTGCATCCGCGCGCGGCGTTGTTCCTGGTCGGCATTGCCGTCGCGTGAAGCCCGCGCGACGTAACGCTCGCCCCAGGCATCGAATCCCTTGATATCTACGAAGTCATCGCGCAGGCGGGCGACAGCCTGTTCGGCTGAATCTTCACCGAGCCGGCGGAAAAACAGCGTGTAATCGACGCCGCTGTTCTGCATCAGTTGCAGCAAGTTCTCCAGCAACTGCTGATCATCGTCCTCGGCGGTGGTGAAGCCGAAGCGGCGGCGCATCAGGTCGAGGTAGTGCGCCTGGAACAGCGGCAGGTACAGGCCAAGTGTTTCACGCAGAGCATCGACACTGATGAACGGCGTCAGCGCCTGAGCCAGGGCGCTGAGGTTCCATTGACCGACCGGCACCTGATTGCTGAACGAGTAGCGGCCCTGATCGTCGGAGTGGTTGCAGATGAAGTGCGCATCGAAATCATCAAGGAAGGCGAACGGGCCGAAGTCGAAGGTAATGCCGAGGATCGACATGTTGTCGGTGTTCATGACTCCGTGGCAAAAACCGTAGGCCTGCCACTTGGCGATCAGTTCGGCATTGCGCTCGACAATCTCGCGGAACATCGCCAGGTACGGTTCCGGTTGCTCGAGGCATTGAGGAAAATGCATCGCCAGTACGTGTTCGCCGAGCTGCTTTTGCTGCTCGGAGCGCTTGGTGTAATAGAAGTATTCAAAGTGGCCGAAGCGGATATGGCTGGGTGCCAGACGCAGCACCATCGCCGCGCGCTCCTGCTTTTCACGCCAGACCGGGGTGTCGGAGCCAATCACGCAGGCGGCGCGGGAAGAAGGAATGTTCAGCGCATGCAACGCTTCGGAGGCGAGGAATTCACGAATCGAGGAGCGCAGCACCGCGCGGCCATCGCCCATGCGTGAGAACGGCGTCTGCCCGGCGCCCTTGAGGTGCAAGTCCCAGTGTTCGCCGGCGTTGTTGTACACCTCGCCCAGCAACAAACCGCGACCGTCGCCCAGCTGCGGGGTGTAGCCGCCGAACTGATGGCCGGAATACACCATCGCCCGTGGCTCGGCATCGGCCCACAGCTTGTGGCCGCCAAACAGTTGTGCGAATTCTTCGGTTTCGGCGCTGGCCAGGTCGAGGTCGAGCAAGGCCAGGGCTGCCGGGCTGGCAACGACCAGACGCGGATTGTCGATCGGCTCGGGCAACACGTGAGCGGAGAACGCGTCGCCCAGACGGGCGAAGCGGTTGTCGAAAGTCAGTTCGTCGAGGGCTTTCACGGGCCGGCTCCAGCAGAATGTCCGAGCATTCTGCTGGGACCATGACGGTTAGTCGAGTTTGCTCGGTGGCGGTTCCTGCAACGGTTTCTGCGCGTCGACGATCGGCACGATGGTTTTGTTCTCCGGCTCCACGGGCACCATCTTGTATTCCTGACCGTGGAGGTTCTTCAGGTAAACCTCCATCTGCCGGAACGAGATGTTGATGTGCTGCTTCTTGAACTCGCGGTTGATGAAGCGGTTGACCTCATCGAGCACCGGGTTACGGTCGCCCAGATCGCGCACGTGCATGCGCAGCTCGTGGTCGAGGGTGCTTTCGCCGAAATTCAGGAAGTACACGTGCGGCTCCGGTTCCTTCAGCACGCGCGGGTTCTCGCGGGCGGCCTTGAGCAGCAGTTCCTTGACCAGGTCCAGATCCGAGCCGTAATCAACGCCGAGTTTCAGTGTCACGCGGGTGATGGTGTCGGTCAGCGACCAGTTGATCAGTTGCCCGGTGATGAACGTCTTGTTCGGGACAATGATGTCCTTGCGGTCGAAATCGGTGATGGTCGTGGCGCGGATGCGGATCTTGCTCACCGTGCCCGACAGGTTGCCGATGGTGATGGTGTCGCCGATCCGTACCGGGCGCTCGAACAGGATCATGATCCCGGAGATGAAGTTGGCGAAGATCTCCTGCATACCGAAACCGAGACCCACCGACAGTGCCGCGACCAGCCACTGCAACTTGTCCCAGCTGACGCCGAGGGTCGACAGTGTGGTGACAAAGCCGACGCCGGCAATCACGTACGACAGCAGCGTCGTTGTGGCGTAAGCACTGCCCTGGGCCAGATTGAGCTTGGACAGCACAAACACTTCGAGCAGACCCGGCAAGTTGCGTGCGAGGGCGAAGGTGATACCGATGATGATCAGCGCGCCGAGCATGTCGCCGATGCTGATCGGCACCATGCTCATGTTGGCGCCGGTGCCGCTGGTGTATTCGTAGAGGGTAATGTTGTCCAGGTACGAGAACACCGAGATCAGGTCCGACCAGACCCAGTACAGCGCCGCGATGAAACCGCCGAGCAGGGCCAGGCGGATCAGGCGCAGGGATTGTTCGTTGACCTTTTCGATGTCCAGGGTTGGTTCTTCGATCACCGCTTCGCCGTCGCCGGCTTCTTTGGCTGCCTGCCGTTTGGCCAGGGCGCGCTGGTAAGCCAGACGCCGCGCCGCCACGCTCAGGCCGCGAACGAAGGTGGCTTCGATCACCAGCCAGAACATCAGCAGGTACAGGGTGTTGATCAAACGATCGCTGAGTTTCAGCGCGGTGTAGTAGTAGCCGAAGCACACCGCGACGAACAGGGCGATCGGCAGCAGGGTGAACATCACACCCACGGCCTTGCGGAACAGCGAGGCATTCTGGTGCGTCGGGCTGCTGATCAGCAGGCGGCTGAGCAGCCACGCCATCAGCGCGTAGCACGTCAGCACCACCGGCATGCCGAGTACGTCGTCGGCGAGTGCCGCCGGTTGCAGTTCGGCGACGGCGACCACGGCCACCAGCGCCATGACCACCAGGCCCAGTCGGCGCACCCAGCCCTGAAGAAATTCGACCTGCGGTTTCTCCCAGCGAAAGTGCAATTCCGCCACGCCGCCCGGCGCGAGAATCCGGTAAGCGGTGTAGAACACCAGCCAGGCCTGGCCCATTTGCAATAGCGCCGCGCCCATATTGGCGTTTTGTCCACGGGCGTCGATCTGCAATGCCAGACCGCACAGCGCCAGGCCCAGCGCCACCGGCATCGCCAGCAGAATATTGATCAGGATCGCCTGAGGCGTATGCCACTGGCTGTCGCGCTTGAAGTGGCCGATGTCCTGGTGAACCTTGTTCAACCGTCCATACAGACTTTTGCGTCGCCACAGCAGTGCGCCGATCAGCAGCGCCAGCGGCAGGAACAGCAATGGCCGCTGGGTCAGGCCATCGGTCAGCTCGCTCAGGCTCGACGCCCATGGCAGGGTGTTGACCTGTCGTTGCAGGCGTTCCGGCACGCCGCGCATCCACTCAACGTCCAGTGGCTTGTTGCTGGGGATCCAGAACATTTGCTCATCGAGGGTCGCACGCAGGCTTTGCGCGGTGCTCAGCAGTTGTTTCTGATTGAGCTGCAGGGTGATCGACTCATTGAGCATCGCGCTCAGTTCGCGGTTCAGTCGTTCCAGTAAGTCAGTGCGGGTGTTGGCCAGCTCCAGCAGGCTCTTGCGCAATTGCGGGGTGACCTGTTCCGGCGGCTGCGTGGCGAGCAAATTGTCGACATAGCTCGCCGGGTTGCTCAGCAGCTCGCGTTGTTGGCTGACATCGAACTGATAGAGGCGAATATCGGCAATCTGGTCGGCGAGGTCGCGGTCGACCTTCAAGTGAGGCAGCGCCTGTTTCTGTTTGTAGAGAATTTTCGACAGCAGCAGGCTGCCCTTGAGCACGGCGATCTGCTCGTCCAGCGCCGAATCGCTCTGGGTCAACGTGTCGAGTTGCTGTTTGGTCTGCAGATTCTGCTGAGTGACTTCGTTAAGACGATCCGTGCTTTTCAGCAAATAGTCCGACAGTTTCAGGTTGGTGGCGCTCTCACTCGCCAGCAGGCTGCTGCCGCCGGCCTTCTGCGCTTCGATCGATTGTTGGGTGACGGTTTCCTGCGACTGCGCCAGACGCTTCTGGTTGATCAGCGTTTGCAGTTCCTGAATCTCGCGATCGAGGCGGTCGGATTTCTCCGAGAGCAAGTCGTGCTGGGCATTGCCCAGATCCTGCAACTGGGTGTTGCCGGCCAGTTCCTGGCGGCGCAGCGGAATCAGCGCATTGAGGGCGGCCAGCTCGGCATTCAACTGGTCGCGCTGTTCGGCGGTGACCGTTTTACCGGTGTCCTTGCCGGACTTGAGGATGTTGTTGATCTGCTGAATGCGCGTCTGGCTGGCGGAAATCTCCGCTTGCGCGCGCTCGGGCCGGGTCTGCGCCGTGATGATCAGGCTGTTGGCCTCGGCCAGGGCTTTTTGCAGGTCACTCTGCTGGGTCGAACGATCCGTGAGGATCTGCTCCAACTGCTGGATGGACTCCTTGGGAAAGCGCTGCGCCACCGGCACCACTGGCGTCGCTTTGAGGCGTGTCAGCTCGCGGGTGTTTTCGATGGTCTGCTTGGGCGCGGTCGCCAGTTGCTGTTTGAGGTCGATCAGCTTCTGCTCGTACTCGCGCTCGCTGTTCAGCTGATTGAGCGTGTTCTGCAGGACGGTTTGCATTGCCTTTTTATCGGCATCCGGCAGTTTGCTGTCGGCCAGCTTGTCGAGGCTGGCCTGCACGGCGTCGCTGGACGGTGGTTCGGCGGCGTACAGCGGGCCGACAGTAAGACTGAGGCCCAGCAGGGCCGCGGCGAAAAAGGAGCGCAGGGTAGGCATAGAGACCGGTCAAGCAAGTGAGAGTGGAGGCAGTTTAGAGGAAGAGTCCGGGGCCCGGGCGACTTCCTTCGGGGAATCTGACGCCCACTTTGCCGATCTTGTTCCCGTCCATGACCGCAACCGTCCAGTGGGTGTTGTTCCACTCCACCTGGTCACCGACGATGGGGGCACCACCGACTTTCTGCGCAATGAAGGCACCCAGGGTCATGTCCGGATCGATGCCTTCAGCCGGCAAGCCGTAGAGAGCGGCAACCGCTTTAAGCTGGGCGTCTCCTTCGAGCACAAAGTCACCGAAGAAGCGCAGATCGAGGCCACGTTGCGGCGCCTGGCTGAACAGTTTGCCGAGGGCTGGCAGGTTGTGTTCGTGGCCAATAACACACAGCAAATCATCGACTTCCAGCACCGTACTACCCGACGGATGGAGCAGTTGCTGGCCACGAAACAGCGCGGCGATACGCGTGCCTTCGGGCATTTTCAGCTCGCGCAGGGGCGAACCGATGCACCATTTCTCCGCGCCGAGCTTGTAAACGAACAGTTCCCACTCACTGGTCACATGGACTTCCAGCGCCGCCCGGGAAATCGGCGCGGGCTCCGGCGGTACGGTCACCTTGAGCAGCTTGGCGACCCACGGCAGACTCGTGCCCTGCACCAGCAGCGACACCAGCACAATGAAGAAGGCGAGGTTGAAGTACAGCTGCGCCTGCGGCAGACCGGCCATCAGCGGGAACACCGCGAGAATGATCGGCACCGCGCCGCGCAGGCCGACCCAGGAAATAAACGCTTTCTCGCGACCGTGGAACGCCTTGAACGGCAGCAGACCGACCATCACTGACAGCGGCCGCGCGAACAGGATCATCCACAGCGCCAGACCGAGGGCAGGCACGGCGATTGGCAACAAATCATGCGGCGTGACCAGTAGGCCCAGCACCAGGAACATGCCGATCTGCGCCAGCCACGCCATGCCGTCGAGCATGTGCAAGATGCCGTGGCGGCTACGCACCGGGCGGTTGCCGATAACCAGGCCGCACAGATAAACAGCGAGGAAGCCACTGCCGTGCAAGGCGTTGGTCAGCGCGAACACCACCAGGCCACCAGCGATGATCAGGATCGGATACAGCCCGGCCGCCAGGTTGATGCGGTTTACCAACTGCAGCATCACCCAGCCGCCGCCCAGACCGATCACGCCACCAATGCCGAACTCGCGGATCAAGTGCGTGAGCAGGCTCCAGTGCAGGCCGGTCTGGCCGCTGGCAAGCATGTCGATCAAGGTGACAGTGAGAAACACCGCCATCGGATCGTTGCTGCCGGATTCGATTTCCAGACTGGCGCTGACCCGTTCGTTCAGCCCTTTACCGCCAAGCAGCGAGAACACCGCAGCGGCGTCGGTCGAGCCAACGATGGCGCCGATCAGCAGGCCCTGAATCAGATTGAGGTCGAACAGCCACGCGGCGGCCATGCCGGTCAGCCCGGTGGTGATCAACACCCCGACCGTGGCCAGCGACAGCGCCGGCCATAACGCCACGCGAAAGCTGGAGACGCGTGTGCGCAAGCCGCCGTCGAGGAGGATGACCGCCAGTGCGAGGTTGCCGACCAGATAGGCCGTCGGGTAATTATCGAAAATGATCCCGCCGCCATCGACCCCGGCGGCCATGCCGACCGCGAGAATAATGACCAGAATCGGAATGCCGAGACGCGAGGAAAGGGAACTGACAAGAATGCTTGCGCCTACCAGCAACGCGCCGATCAAGAACAGGCTGTTGATGGTCGTCGCATTCAAAGGCAGTACTCCAGAAGCGGAAAGACGGGGCACAAACTGACCATGCAGTCTGCGTGCCAGCGATTCTAACCTGTTGAAATGTGATGCTGTCAAAAAGCTTTTCGGCAACATCCCCTGAAAGTGCGGCGAGTGATGATTGTGGCGAGGGGATTCATCCCCGTTAGACGGCGCAGCCGTCGTAAAACCGATGTAAGCGGGTCTTCAGATGAAATCGCATACGCGTTTTTGGGGCGGCTTCGCCACCCAACGGGGATAAATCCCCTCGCCACAGGGGAGTTTCGGCTGCTATCTCATGGGTGCGTTACAGGCTGAACCGCCCAACCATGTTGTTCAGGTCCAGCGCCAGGCGCGACAGCTCATTGCTCGCCGCACTGGTCTGATTCGCCCCGGTCGCCGATTGCACCGACAGGTCACGGATGTTGACCAGGTTGCGGTCGACTTCCCGCGCCACCTGCGCCTGCTCTTCGGCCGCGCTGGCGATCACCAGGTTGCGCTCATTGATCTCGACGATGGCGCTGTTGATGGTGTCCAGCGACATCCCGGCGCCACGGGCGATGTTCAGCGTCGACTCGGCGCGCTCGGTGCTGTTGCGCATCGAATCCACGGCGTGTTCGGTGCCGCTCTGAATGCTGCCGATCATCCGCTCGATTTCGCTGGTCGATTGCTGGGTGCGATGGGCCAGGGCACGCACTTCATCCGCCACCACCGCGAAACCACGACCGGCCTCGCCAGCACGTGCGGCTTCAATCGCCGCGTTCAGCGCCAGCAGGTTGGTCTGGTCGGCCAGGCCGCGGATCACATCAAGGACTTTGCCGATGTCACGGGACTCGTTGGCCAGATCGCCGATCAGCGAAGCGGTGCTCTGCACGTCAGCGCTCATGCGTTCGATGGCGCTGACGGTTTCCTGGACCAGGTCGCGACCGTCGCCGGCCGAGGTGGTGGCGTTCTTTGAAGCTTCCGAGGTGCTGACCGCATTGCGTGCGACTTCTTCCACGGCGCTGGTCATCTCGTTGACGGCAGTGGCGGCCTGTTCGATTTCGTTGTTTTGCTGTGTCAGGCCGCGAGCGCTTTCATCGGTGACGCTGTTCAATTCTTCGGCGGCGGACGCCAGTTGCGTGGCCGAACCGGAAATACGCTGCAAGGTGTCACGCAGCTTGGATTGCATCTTCGCCATGGCCGCCAGCAGGCGTCCGGCTTCATCTTCACCATCGACATGGATCGGCTGGGTCAGATTGCCCTCGGCGATGGTCTCGGCAGCTTCCAGTGCTTTCGAAATCGGCTTGGTGATGCTCACCGTCAGCAGCCAGGCGAACAGCAGCGTCAGGCCGCTGGCGATCACCAGCAGCGTGACGACCAGATCGAACGACATCGAATACTGATCCTTGGCGCCTTGGTCGGTCTCGGCGATTTGCTGGGTGTTGATCTCCAGCAGACGTGCCAGAGCGGTGTTCACCGCTTCAGAGTTGGTCAGCAAATCGCTGTTGAGCATCTGCCGCAGCTCGTCGACCTGATTGTTGCGCGATAAGGTTTTCATGCGCTCTTCGAGCTGACGGTACTGCGCCAGCAACTGCACGTACTGATCGTACGCCGAACGTTCCTCGGGGCTGGAGATCAGCGGCTCGTAAGCCCGTTGCGCATCGGAAATCTGGCGGTTGCGCATGTCGAACAGTTCGATGGTTTTCTGCTGCACGTCCGCTTCACGGTTGATCAGCAGGCGATATGACAACACGCGCAGGCGTAGGGTCAGTTGGGTGAATTCGTCGAGGGCCTTGATCGATGGCACGCTGGCGGTGGCGATGTTTTCGCCGGCCGCGCGAATTTTGCTCATCTGGTTCAAGGCGAACACGCCGAGAATCAACATCAGGCCGCCGATCAGGGCGAAACCGGTGAACGCCCGTGGGGCGATATTCATATTGCGAAGGGACATGGGCGGATACCGAAAAGGGCCGCATCCATGCGGGTTGAGCTGCTGTATGGCTGACTTATCGGTCATACGACTAAAGTCTTGAGGTGGTGTGCGTATTTGTCGCATCCGCCCCCGAGCGACGAAGTGCAGGAACCAGATCGGCAGATCACAGTCTTTTAAACTCGCAGGAACGGTCCGTCGCCAGGAAAATCAAGGCTTTGCAGCGGTTTAACCCTGGCAACTGTGGTGACTTTTCTTTATCGTACGCGCCCTTTGAAAAACGCTTGGAAGATCAAAATGTTGGAAGCATCCCTCAGCCAATTGGAACAGCTCGTCAGCGACCTGGTGCAACAGAACCAGACCCTCGCGCAGACCAACCAGACCCTGTCCACGGAACTGGCCCAGGCCAAGGATGAAAACGAAAGCCTGCAACTGAACCTGATGGAGCAGGAAGAAAAGCACGGCGCCACTGCCGCACGCATTCAAGCCCTGGTCGACCGCGTCAACGCCGGTCCTGTCAGCGCATGAACCACGGCACAGCAGGGGTAAAAGTCATCTCCATTCTCGGGGAGGACTATTCGATCAAGGCACCGGCCGGGGAAGAACAGACCCTGCTGGACGCGGCCATGATGCTCAAGGCCACGCTGGAAGACACCAAGCGCAAATACCCGACCCTGATCGGTGACCGCTTGCTGGTGCTGGCGGCAATGAACCTGTGCTCGCAGCAGATCGAAATGAAGAAACAGCACCAGGAAGAACTCGACCGTTACCAAGAGCAAGTCAGCGCCACGGTCGACACCATCGCCAAGACCATCAATCAGGGTTGATCCGGTCGCTGGTGCGCAGATGAGTGGGTTCACGCTGAGCTGATGTGTCGTCAGCCCCGGCCCTTTCGCGGGCAAGCCCGCTCCCATAAGTATCGTGGTGATTCACTGAGTGCGTGAGCGCCACGAAACCCTGCGGGAGCGGGCTTGCCCGCGAAGACGGAATCAGCCGCTACGCATAATCCGGATCAGAACCACGCATCCTGCATCCCCAGGCACGTATCGTCCCGCGCCTCCAGCAAGTCCAGCTCATGCTGGCAACCCGGCACTTCCCAGGTCAGAAAGTACCGCGCCGCCTGCAACTTGCCCTTATAGAAATCGGCGTCCACCGCAGTGCCTTTTGCCAGACCTTCTTCGGCGCGAATCGCTTGCTCCAGCCAGCGCCAGCCGATCACCGTGTGCCCGAACACCTTCAGATACAGCGCCGAATTCGCCAAGCTGCTGTTGACCTTGCCTTGCGCCAGATCGGTCAACAAACCGAGGGTCACGGTTTGCAGGCGCGCCACCAGCTTTTCCAGCGGTTCGCGCAGTGCGGTCAACGAATCGTACGCCGTGGAGCGCTCGCCTGTGGCAGCGATCAGGCGGATTAACTGTTTCAACCCCGCGCCACCGTTCTGCGCCAGCTTGCGTCCAAGCAAATCCAGCGACTGGATGCCATGAGTGCCTTCGTGAATCGGGTTCAGGCGGTTGTCGCGGTAATACTGCTCCACCGGATATTCACGGGTGTATCCGTGACCGCCGAGAATCTGGATCGCCAGTTCGTTGGCCTTCAGGCAAAACTCCGACGGCCAGGATTTGACGATTGGCGTCAGCAGGTCCAGCAGCTCATGGGCCTGTTTGCGTTCGGCTTCGGTTTCCAGGGTGGTGGTGTCATCGAACAACCGCGCCGCATACAGGCCGAGGTCGAATGCCCCTTCGACGTAGGATTTTTGCGTCAACAGCATGCGTCTGACATCGGCGTGCTGAATGATCGCCACCGGCGCCGTCGTCGGGTCCTTGCTGTCCGGCACCCGACCCTGTGGCCGTTCGCGGGCGTATTCGAGAGAGTACAGATAGCCGGCATAACCAAGCATCACCGCGCCCATGCCAACGCCGATCCGCGCTTCGTTCATCATCTGGAACATGTAGCTCAAGCCGTGGTGCGGCTTGCCTACCAGATAACCGACGCACTCGCCATTATCGCCGAAGTTCAGCGCCGTGGACGTGGTGCCGCGCCAGCCCATCTTGTGGAACAGCCCGGCCAGCAGCACATCGTTGCGCTGGCCGAGACTGCCGTCGTCGTTGACGAGAAACTTAGGCACGATGAACAGAGAAATGCCTTTTACCCCCGGTGGCGCGTCCGGCAGCTTGGCGAGGACCATGTGCACGATGTTCTCCGACAGCGGGTGATCGCCGCCGGAAATGAAGATCTTGTTGCCCTTGAGGCGGTAAGTGCCGTCAGACGCAAGCTCGGCGCGGGTACGAATATCCGACAGCGACGAACCGGCATGCGGCTCGGTCAGGGCCATGGTGCCGAAGAAGCGGCCATCGATCATCGGTTGCAGGAAGCGCTGTTTCTGCTCGTCGGTGCCGAAGCTCTCGATCAGATTCGCCGCGCCCATGGTCAGAAACGGATACGAGGTCGACGCAGCGTTGGCCGACTGGAAATGCGCGAAGCAGGCTTGCGACAGCAAGGTCGGCAGTTGCATGCCGCCGGCCTCGAAGCTTCGCGCGGCGTTGAGGAAGCCGGCCTCGAGAAAGGCATCCACCGCCGGTTTCACTTCAGGGATCAGAATTGCCTGGCCATTCTCATAGCGCGGCTCGTTTTCGTCGCCCTTGCGGTTGTGCGGGGCGAAGTACTTTTCAGCAATGCTGCGCGCGGTGCCGATGGCGGCATCGAACGTCTCGCGATTGTGCTCGGCAAAGCGCTCACGCCGGGTCAGGCCCTCGGCATCGAGGACTTCGTACAGCTCGAAAGCCAGATTGCGGGAACTGAGCAGCGTCTCGGACATGGTGGCTTACCTGAAAATGAGGTTGGGCCGAGTCTAGGCGGGCTGATGATGGCTGAACAGGAAGATTGATGGCGGTGATGCAGAGGTGAGGGTGACACTAATCAATGTAGGAGTGAGCCTGCTCGCGATAGCGGTCTGTCAGACCAATGCATGTGTCTGGCAGACCGCTATCGCGAGCAGGCTCACTCCTACAGGGGATTTCATCTCCAGGCGGCCATTGCGGTCGCCTGGATTTACAGCGGTTTAACCGATCGTCATCAAGCTCGCGTTACCGCCCGCCGCAGCCGTGTTAACGCTCAACGCCCGCTCGATCACCAGACGCTCCAGTGCAATGTTGGTCTCGCCCTGAGACAAGCCCTGGACCCCAACGATTGCGCCGCCACGCTGGGCGATCTGCTGGCAAACGGCACGCAACTGGTCGGAATGGCCATGATGCAGAACGGCATCGAAGACCACCTCGTCCTTGTTCCAGTCAGCAACCCGTTTGATGCGTGCCTGAACTTCCTTCGGCAGACGTGCCAGCAAGGTTTTGGTCAGTTCGGATTCCGGCCAGACTGCCGAGCCACCGACGGCCAGCACCGCCGCCAGTTGCGTCAGCAGATCGCCTTCGACTTCTGCCAGACACAGCACGTGTTCGCGCGGCAGGATCGCGTAGCTGTTTTTCTCACCGGTCGGGCCGGCCAGCACACGGGTGATGCCGCTCTGCGATTGTGCCGCGTACTGCACGCACAGGCTGCTCAACTCAGCGAACTGGTTGTTGTCGGCCCAGGCTTTCAAGGCGTTCAGCGGTTGGCGCATGGCTTCGCGCAGACGAACGTCCGGCGCTACGGCAGCATCGCCGCGAGCAAAGGATTGCTCGATTGCGTCGGTCGGACGCGTTGACAGCAAGCGGTACAGATACAGCGGGCCGCCGGCTTTCGGGCCGGTCCCCGACAGGCCTTCGCCGCCGAACGGCTGCACGCCGACCACGGCTCCGACGATGTTGCGGTTGACGTAGACGTTACCGGCGTTGACGTTGTCGATGACCTTGGCGATGGTCTCGTCGATGCGCGTGTGCACGCCCAGAGTCAGGCCATAGCCGGACGCGTTGATCTGAGCGATCAATTGGTCGATCTCTTTACGCTTGTAACGCACCACGTGCAGGACCGGCCCGAAGATCTCGCGTTGCAGCTCGTCGAAGCTTTCCAGCTCGATCAGCGTCGGCATGACGAAGGTGCCGCGCTTGACCTCTTCGCTGTCGGCAATCGCCACCTGATACACGTTGCGACCTTTGTCGCGCATGCCCTGAATGTGTTTGTCGATGCCAGCCTTGGCTTCGGCGTCGATCACCGGGCCGATGTCCACCGACAGGCGCTCGGGATTGCCGAGACGGCTTTCAGCCATGGCACCCTTGAGCATTTCGATGACGCGATCGGCGGAATCTTCCTGCAGGCACAGCACACGCAGCGCCGAGCAGCGCTGGCCGGCACTGTCGAAGGCCGAGGACACCACGTCGATCACCACCTGTTCGGTGAGTGCCGAGGAGTCGACGATCATCGCGTTCTGGCCGCCGGTTTCGGCGATCAGCGGAATCGGCCGGCCCTGGCTGTCGAGACGGCCAGCGATGTTGCGTTGCAGCAGACGCGCGACTTCGGTGGAACCGGTGAACATCACGCCTTTGACGCGTTCGTCACCGACCAGACCGGCGCCGACGGTTTCACCGCGACCCGGCAGCAGTTGCAGCACGCCTTCAGGAATCCCGGCTTCGAGCAGCAAGCGCACGGCTTGGGCCGCCACCAGCGGAGTCTGTTCGGCCGGTTTGGCCAGGACCGGGTTACCGGCGGCCAGTGCGGCGGCGACCTGACCGCTGAAGATCGCCAGCGGGAAGTTCCATGGGCTGATGCAGACCACCGGGCCCAGTGGGCGGTGGGCGTCATTGCTGAAATCGTTGCGGGCCTGCACCGCGTAATAACGCAGGAAATCGACGGCTTCGCGGACTTCGGCGATGGCATTGGCGAAAGTCTTGCCGGCTTCGCGAGCCAGCAGGCCCATCAGCGGCTGGATCTCGCCTTCCATCAAGTCCGCGGCACGTTCCAGAATGGCGGCACGTTCGGCTGGCGGAGTGGCCTGCCAGATCGGTGCGGCATTCAGCGCGCATTGAATGGCGTTGTCGACGTCTTCGACCGTGGCTTCCTGAACGTGACCGACCACATCGCGGTGATCCGCCGGGTTCAGCACGGCCGCAGGCGCTTCGTTGCTGGACGCGCAACCGAGCATCGGCGCGGCTTTCCAGTCGTTGTGCGCGGTTGCCAGCAAGGCGCAGGACAGCGAGGCCAAGCGATGTTCGTTGGCCATGTCGATGCCGCTGGAGTTGGCGCGCTCGGCACCGTACAGGTCACGCGGCAGCGGGATGCGCGGGTGCGGCAGGCCGAATCCACCTTCCACGGTCGCCATCTGCTCGATCTGCGCCACCGGATCGGCGACCAGTTCCTGAATCGAAATCGACTGGTCGGCAATGCGATTGACGAACGAGGTGTTGGCGCCGTTTTCCAGCAGGCGTCGAACCAGATAGGCCAGCAGGGTTTCGTGGGTGCCGACCGGTGCGTACACGCGGCACGGACGGTTCAGCTTGCCTTCGGAAACTTTGCCTACAACCTGCTCGTAGAGCGGTTCGCCCATACCGTGCAGGCACTGGAATTCGTACTGGCCGGGGTAATAGTTCTGACCGGCAATGTGGTAAATCGCCGACAGGGTGTGGGCATTGTGCGTGGCGAATTGCGGGTAGATGACTTCCGGCACCGACAGCAGTTTGCGAGCGCAGGCGATATAGGAAACGTCGGTGTACACCTTGCGGGTGTAGACCGGATAGCCTTCCAGGCCTTCGACCTGGGCGCGCTTGATTTCGCTGTCCCAGTAGGCGCCCTTGACCAGACGGATCATCAGGCGATGGCGGCTGCGGCGGGCCAGATCGATCACGTAGTCGATCACGTACGGGCAACGCTTCTGGTAGGCCTGAATGACGAAGCCGATGCCGTTCCAGCCGGTCAGCTGTGGCTCGAAGCACAGGCGCTCAAGCAGATCCAGCGACAGTTCGAGGCGGTCGGCTTCTTCGGCGTCGATGTTCAGGCCGATGTCGTATTGCTTGGCCAGCAGGGTCAGCGACAACAGGCGCGGGTACAACTCGTCCATCACCCGCTCGTACTGCGCACGGCTGTAGCGTGGGTGCAGTGCCGAGAGCTTGATGGAGATGCCCGGGCCTTCATAAATCCCACGGCCGTGAGAGGCTTTGCCGATCGAGTGGATCGCTTGTTCGTACGAGGCCAGGTATTTTTTCGCGTCGACTTCGGTGAGTGCGGCTTCACCGAGCATGTCGTAGGAATAACGGAAGCCCTTGGCTTCGAACTTGCTCGCGTTGGCCAGCGCTTCGGCAATGGTTTCGCCGGTGACGAACTGCTCGCCCATCAGGCGCATGGCCATGTCGACGCCCTTGCGGATCATCGGCTCGCCGCTCTTGCCGATGATGCGGCTCAGCGATGACGTCAGGCCGGCTTCGTTGTGCGTGGAGACCAGTTTGCCGGTCAGCAGCAGGCCCCAGGTCGCCGCGTTGACGAACAGCGACGGGCTGTTGCCCAGGTGCGGATGCCAGTTGCCGGTGCTGATCTTGTCGCGAATCAGCGCATCGCGGGTGCCCTTGTCGGGAATACGCAGCAGCGCTTCGGCCAGGCACATCAATGCCACGCCTTCCTGGGACGACAGGGAAAACTCCTGCAGCAGGCCCTGAACAATGCCCGCACGGCCGCCGGCACTTTTCTGGTTACGCAGTTTCTCGGCGATGGTCGCGGCCAGTTTGTTGGTGGCTTCGGCCATTGCTGCCGGCAGGCGTGCCTGCTCGATCAGCATCGGCACCACTTCCGGTTCAGGACGACGGTAAGCGGCGGTGATCGATGCACGCAGAACCGACTGCGGCAGAATGCTCTCGGCGAATTCGAGGAAGCATTGGTGAGCGTGATCGGTGTGCACTTCGCCGGCGTCGTCGACGTCCTTGGCGATCAAACCGTTCAGCTCGGTCAGGGTTGCACCACCCTCGAGTTTTTCCAGGTAATTGAAAATTGCCTGCTTGATCAGCCAGTGCGGCGTGCGATCAATCGAGGTTGCAGCGGCTTTCAGGCGCTCGCGGGTCGGGTCATCGAGTTTGACCCCAAGGGTGGTGGTAGCCATATTTTTATCCTCATGGTTGCCACAGTTGCGTGGCATCAGCTGGCGGCAAGATTAGCCCTGCGTCGATTGAGGTGCAACCGGGTGCAACCCTTTTTTTGCCGGAATAACAGGCAACTCGTCAGGAATTGATTTCTCGTACCAGCGTGCTGCTCCGGTTTGGTGCTTTTGCTTCTAGCAAAGGGCCATGACTGCCATAAAAGGGAGCAAAAACGGGGTGTTTGTCGATAAAACCGACTAGGTGCAACTTAATCTCACGAAACTGGTTGCACCTTATTTGATTTGTTGCATAGCATTCGCGCCCTAGGTGCAACCGGGAATAACCCGAAGCACCGGCTGATGGCTTTCCTGGGGAAACATCAGTCTTAAATGCGCGGGATCCCGGATCGTCTGCCAAACGTCGTCGTTTGCGAGCGGTTCACCACCGCCGCTACATAAAAACAAAGCCAGGGCGTAACTCAATGAGCGTAAGCAATCCAACCCTGATCACGTTCGTGATCTACATCGCAGCAATGGTGCTGATCGGCTTGATGGCCTATCGCTCCACCAACAACCTTTCTGACTATATTCTGGGCGGTCGCAGCCTGGGCAGCGTGGTTACTGCGCTGTCGGCCGGTGCCTCCGACATGAGCGGCTGGTTGTTGATGGGCCTGCCGGGCGCCATCTACATGTCCGGTCTTTCCGAAAGCTGGATCGCTATTGGTCTGATCGTCGGTGCCTACCTGAACTGGCTGTTCGTTGCCGGCCGTCTGCGTGTGCAGACCGAGCACAACGGCGATGCCCTGACTCTGCCGGACTATTTCTCCAGCCGTTTCGAAGATAAAAGCGGCTTGCTGCGGATTATCTCGGCAGTGGTGATTCTGGTGTTCTTCACCATCTATTGCGCATCCGGCATCGTCGCCGGTGCCCGTCTGTTCGAAAGCACCTTCGGCATGTCTTACGAGACCGCGCTGTGGGCCGGTGCTGCGGCGACGATTGCCTACACCTTTATCGGTGGTTTCCTGGCGGTGAGCTGGACTGACACCGTACAAGCCACGCTGATGATTTTCGCGCTGATTCTGACGCCGATCATCGTCCTGCTGGCCACTGGCGGCGTCGACACCACGTTCCTGGCCATCGAAGCTCAGGATCCAAGCAACTTCGATATGCTCAAAGGCACCACGTTCATCGGCATCATTTCGCTGATGGGCTGGGGCCTGGGCTACTTCGGTCAGCCGCACATCCTCGCGCGTTTCATGGCAGCGGATTCGGTGAAATCGATTGCCAATGCCCGTCGCATCTCCATGACCTGGATGATTCTGTGCCTGGGCGGCACCGTGGCCGTGGGCTTCTTCGGTATCGCGTACTTCTCGGCGCACCCGGAAGTTGCCGGTCCTGTCACTGAAAACCCTGAGCGTGTGTTCATCGAACTGGCCAAGATTCTCTTCAACCCATGGGTTGCCGGTGTACTGCTGTCGGCCATCCTGGCCGCCGTGATGAGTACCCTGAGCTGCCAGTTGCTGGTGTGCTCGAGTGCCCTGACCGAAGACTTCTACAAGACGTTCCTGCGTAAATCCGCTTCGCAACTGGAGCTGGTCTGGGTCGGTCGCGCCATGGTGCTGCTGGTGGCACTGATCGCTATCGCGCTGGCCGCCAACCCGGACAACCGCGTACTGGGCCTGGTGTCCTACGCCTGGGCCGGTTTCGGTGCCGCATTCGGTCCGGTGGTATTGATCTCGGTGGTCTGGAAAGAGATGACCCGCGACGGCGCACTGGCCGGTATCCTGGTCGGCGCGATCACCGTGGTGGTCTGGAAGCATTTCGAACTGTTGGGTCTGTACGAAATCATCCCGGGCTTCATCTTCGCCAGCCTGGCTATCTACATCGTCAGCAAGATGGGCGAGCCGAGCCGAGGCATGGTTGAGCGCTTCGAAGCGGCGGAAAAAGATTTCAAGCTGAACAAATGATGCACTGAGCTTCGGCTCACAGGAAAACGGCCCGTCTCCTACCGGAGGCGGGCCGTTTTTTATTGCCTATGATTTTCCCGGAAGAATGTGGAGACCCAATGTGGGAGCGAGCCTGCTCGCGAATGCGATCGTTCATTCAACGAATGTGTCGACTGACATGCCGCTTTCGCGAGCAGGCTCGCTCCCACAGGGGTGGTGGGGAGTTCGAGGTGTTTGTCTGTAGTCGAAGGCTGTGCGTTCCGAAGCGCTTTCAGCGGGAGATGTAGGGCAAATCTGAATTTCCCGTCACCCGTCCAAGACCCCTTGCCCCTGATGCAGAATCGCCCGCCCTCATTCTGCAGAGAGACATCGGATGTTCGCGCCTGCCAATCAACCGCGTTTCACGTTGACCCTAGAAGGCGCCCAGCATGACCTCAAAGTCCTTGAGTTCACGGGCAAGGAAGCCATCAGCCAACCTTTTCGCTTCGAGCTGGAACTGGTCAGCGAGCGGCCGGATCTGGACCTCGAAAGCCTGCTGCACGGTCAGGCGTTTCTCAGTCTTGATGCTCGGGGCAGTGGTATCCATGGTCAGATTTATCAGGTCGGGCAGGGTGATTCCGGGAAGCGTCTGACACGCTACCACCTGAGCCTCGTCCCGCGTCTGACCTATTTGGGGCATCGCATCAACCAGCGAATTTTCCAGCATCAGAGCGTGCCGCAAATTGTCACGCAAATCCTCAAGGACCATTCGATTCTGCGCGATGCCTTCGAATTTTGCCTTGGCAGCGAATACCCGCAGCGCGAGTACTGCGTGCAATACGCAGAAAGCGATCTGGCTTTCATTCAGCGCCTGTGTGCCGAAGTCGGCATTCATTACCACTTTCAACACAGCCCCGAAGGCCATCTGCTGGTGTTTGGCGACGACCAGACGGTATTCCCGAAACTGCCCGAGTCGACCCTGTATCTGCCGGGCAGCGGCATGTCGGTTGGCGCCCCGGCAATCCAGCGTTTCAACGTGCGGGTGGAAACGCGCACCAGTGTCGTCACCCGGCGCGACTACAGCTTCGAAAAGCCGCGCCTGTCGCTGGAAAGTCGCAGCGATGGCGAGCAGCGTCCGGTGCTGGAGGACTACCACTTTCCCGGCCAATTCAACGACCGCGAAACCGGCAAGCACCTGGCGCGGCGTGCACTGGAACGGCACGTCGCCGATTACCGGCAGGCCGAAGGCAGCAGCGACGAGTCTTCATTGGTCTGCGGACATTTCCTGCAACTCAGCGGGCATCCGCGCAGCGATTGGAATGACCTGTGGTTACTCACGTCCATTGAGCATCGAGGCCGCCAGCCGCAGGTGCTGGAGGAATCGGTGACCAGCGATGGCGAGTCCTTTCAGGGCTACCGCAATACCTTTGCGGCCACGCCGTGGGACGTGTTCTTCCGACCGGCATTGGCACCGGAAAAACCGCGCATGTCGGGCTACCAGCCCGCCGTCGTCACCGGCCCGAAAGACTTGGAAATCCATTGCGATGAGTACGGTCGGGTCAAAGTGCAATTGGCTTGGGACCGTGACGGTGAACTGAACGAACACTCCAGTTGCTGGCTGCGCGTCGCCAGCGGCTGGGCACACGATCACTACGGCAGTGTGCTGATTCCGCGGGTGGGCATGGAGGTACTGGTCGGCTTTATCGATGGCGATGCCGACAAGCCACTGGTGATGGGTTGCCTGCCCAACGCCGCGACGCCGGTGCCACTGGACCTGCCGGCAGACAAGACCCGCAGCGTCTTGCGCAGCCAGAGCAGCCCCGGCGGAGGCGGCTACAACGAGCTGCGCATCGAAGACAAAAAAGGTGCCGAGGAAATCTACCTGCGCGCCCAGCGCAACTGGACTCAGCATGTGCTGAATGATCAGCAGGTGCAGGTCGATAACCAGCGCAGCATCGTTGTCACGGGGCTTGCCCGGCATGAACTCAAGGCCGATGAGCAGCGCATCACCCACGGCCAGCGCCAGACCGAAGTCAGGCAGGATGACCATTTGTCTGTGCTCGGCGACCAGCAGGTTCGGGTGAACAGCCAAGCCACCAGTGCCTCGGCGCAGATCCATATCAGCGCTGGTCAGCAAGTGGTGATCGACGGTGGCGCGAGCGCGACGATTCAGGCCGGTGGACAGTGGATCAATATCGGCCCCGGCGGAATTTTCAGCAGCGTGCCGATTCAGGTGGGTGGTGCGCCAATGGCGGCAATGGGCGCGGCGCCAGTGGTGCCTGGCCTTCCGGACAAACTGGCGGCGGCGCCTGCGGCGATTCTCACCGCTGCGCAAATCATGAGTTTCAAGGGCGATGCGCCATTTTGTGAAGAGTGCGAGCGCTGCAAGGACGGTGTTTGTGCAGCCTGAGCGACTACTACCCTCGGCATGGCTGGCGCTTGAGCCGTTGAAGGCATCCGAGCAGCTGTTCGCGATTTTCAGCAACGCCAGCGAGGCCGGCGCATTTCAAGCCTGGCGAGGCGCGGCGAGCCCGGTCTGGACTGATACGATTTACGCCGAGTGGGAGGCAGTGATGCCCTATGTGGGAATGGTCACCGCTGACAGTGAATTTCTCGATTGGGTTGAGACGACCGAGTCCCGTGACTGGGGTTGGCTGGCGGTGTCTTCGGCGGGGCTTGAAGCGATAGTCGAACACTTTCGCAGCCTGACGCAGGTGCTGATGCCAGACGGGAAGGCGGTGTTTTTTCGCTTTTGGGACGGCCGGTTTTTGCTGTCCATCCTGCACTCCGACGCGGTCGATCCGGCGCAATTGTTGCCGGTAATCGCGCGCGGACTGATCAATGCTCAGGCCGTTGAAGTCGGGGGCAGGGCGCTGGTCTCGACGCGGACATTTCCCTGGTGGCGGGTCCCCGAAACGGTTCTGGCCGCGACGGCGGAAAACGCACAGATCGGCAATGCGCTGCAGTGGTTGGGCGAGGAGCATCCGGCGCTGTTTGAGGCGTTACCCAAGCCGGTGCTGCGCTGCAAGATCAGACGTTTCTTTCAGATTGCAGCGTCGGAAGAATCTTCATCGTCAGCGCTGTTGGACTTTTTGCTGGCAGAGTCATCGTGAGATTTCCGGGCGAAGGCCACGGACGATTCCTTCAAACCGCGGCGGTTTTCATAAACGGGTGAGCGATGGGTTGCAGGGATATCTTTTCGTTGCCACCGCGACAGGGTTTGCAGGGGGCGGTCCAGGGGGGCTTTTGTCCGCTCAGCCGCCAACCCCTGACTTGCCGCCCGGTAAAAGGTAAACTTTGCGGCCCTCGCAGGAGCAGCCATGAATTATCGTCACGCCTTCCATGCCGGCAATCACGCCGATGTGTTCAAACACCTGACCTTGACCCGCCTCATCGCCCTGATGTCGCGCAAGGAGCAGCCGTTTGCTTATCTCGACAGCCACGCGGGCATTGGCCTGTATGACTTGCAGGGCGATCAGGCCAATCGCACCGGCGAATACCTGGAAGGCATCGCGCGGCTATGGGATCAGCCGGACCTGCCGGCGCTGACCGCCGACTACATGAAGGTGTTGCACGACATGAACCCGGATGGCCAGTTGCGCTATTACCCGGGTTCCCCTGAGCTGGCGCGGCGTCTGACGCGGCCGCAGGATCGGGTGATGCTCAACGAGAAGCACCCGGAAGACGGCGTGCTGCTCAAAGACAACATGGCCGGCGATCGTCGGGTGAAAGTTCATCTGGGCGAAGGCTGGCATGTGGCGCGGGCGATGTTGCCGGTGCAGGAAAAGCGCGCGGTGATGCTGATTGATCCACCGTTTGAACAGCTCGACGAGATGCAGCGTTGTGCGGCGTCGATGAAAGAAGCCATCGGGCGCATGCGTCAAACCGTGGCGGCAATCTGGTATCCAGTCAAGGATCAACGTGCGTTGCGGCGTTTCTATCAGGACCTGGCTGGCACGGGCGCACCGAAGTTGCTGCGTGTGGAATTGCTGGTGCATCCGCTGGACACGCCCAACAGCCTGAACGGTTCGGGCCTGGCGATTGCCAATCCGCCTTGGGGGCTGGAGGAAGAATTGCGTGAGTTGCTGCCGTGGTTGTCGAAGAAACTGGGGCAGACTCAGGGCGGCTGGCAGATGGATTGGCTGATTGCCGAGAGCTGATCAGTTGGTTTGATGGCGTCTGATCCGACGCCTTCGCGGGCAAGCCCGCTCCCACATTGGAATGCATTTCAAGTGTGGGAGCGGGCTTGCCCGCGATGCTTTTGGGGATCAGTTACCCGCCAGGCTTGCTGGCATGCACACGCCAGTACCGCCAATCCCGCAATAGCCTTCAGGATTCTTCGCCAGATACTGTTGGTGATAGGCCTCGGCGAAGTACACGGTCGGTGCCTGGTCGATCTCGGTGCTGATTTCACCCAGGCCGGCCTTCAGCAGTTCAGCCTGATACACGTCTTTGCTCTTCAGCGCGGCGTCCAGTTGCTCCGGGCTGGTCGCGTAGATTACCGAGCGGTACTGCGTGCCGATGTCGTTGCCCTGGCGCATGCCCTGGGTCGGGTTGTGCAGTTCCCAGAACATCGCCAGCAGCTCTTCGTAACTGACCTTGGCCTTGTCATACACCACCAGTACCACTTCGGCGTGGCCGGTCAGGCCCGAGCAGACTTCTTCGTAGGTCGGGTTCGGTGTGAAGCCGCCGGCGTA
The DNA here is from genome assembly GCF_014268555.1 of Pseudomonas sp. SWRI111. Taxonomy (NCBI): domain Bacteria; kingdom Pseudomonadati; phylum Pseudomonadota; class Gammaproteobacteria; order Pseudomonadales; family Pseudomonadaceae; genus Pseudomonas; species Pseudomonas sp. SWRI111. The sequence continues at coordinate 44,331 of NZ_JABWQQ010000030.1, forward strand.
ACCGACGACCGTGCTGACCACGCCTTCGCGCTGCCAGAAACGCCGTTCCGCACCCCAGAAGCAGCCAAGACCGAAGATTGCAAAGTCGACGTCCTGAAAAAACGGGCCGAGCAGTGGAGTGTCTTTGAAGACAAAGTGTTTTTCCGGCAGGACCATCGCGGTTTCGCGACCGGGCAGGGCTTGTTCTTTGGTTGGCAGCACGTTTTTGTTCACCAGGATTTCCGAGCGCAGAACCATGAGCGTTCCTCTCAGTCAGGTTGGGGTAAAAAGTCAGACCGCCAGTGTGCCGAATGATGCCCGGTTAATCACTACCCAAAGTGTGCGGGTACTCGCACAACCCTGTAGGAGTGAGCCTGCTCGCGATAGCGGTGGGTCAGTCAGAGGGTTTGTTGCTGAGACACCGCTATCGCGAGCAGGCTCACTCCTACAAGGGATTTGCGGTGTTTACAGGCAAAGCGGCCCGCGCGGATAGCGCTTGAGCGCCTGGATCAGTTCGGCGCCGGGAATCGGTCGGTCGAACAGGTAGCCCTGGCCAACGTCGCAGCGATGCCGGCGCAGAAACGCGAGTTGCTCGGCGGTCTCGATGCCTTCGGCCACGACCTTGAGTTTGAGGTTGTGGGCCATGGCGATCACGGCGGAGGTGATTTCCATGTCGTCCTGGTTGTCGGGGATTTCGTGGATGAAGCTGCGATCGATCTTGATGATGTCGATGGGGAATTTTTTCAGATAGCTCAGCGACGAGTAACCGGTACCGAAGTCGTCCATGGCCAGGGTCAGGCCCAGACGCTTGAGCTGGTCGAGCTGCAAGTGCGTGTCTTCGGTGGCTTCCAGCAGCAGGCCTTCGGTCAGCTCCAGTTCCAGCAGTTTTGCCGGCAGCGCTTCTTCCTTGAGGATGTTGGCGATGGAGGCGACCAGGTCAGGGTCGGAGAACTGTTTTGGCGACAGATTGATCGCCACTTGCAGGTTGCCCAGGCCCGCGGCGGTCAGGGCTTTGCTCATGCGGCAGGCCTGACGCGCGATCCACTTGCCGATCGGAATGATCAGACCGGTCTCTTCAGCAACGCTGATGAACTGGTCCGGGCGGATCATGCCGCGCTCCGGGTGATTCCAGCGCAGCAGCGCCTCCATGCCCAGCAGGCGCCCACTGCGCAGGCACAGCTTGGGCTGATAGAACACGTCCAGTTCGTTCTGCGTCAGGGCGCGGCGCAGGTTGTTCTCGACGAACAGTTTGTAACTGGCCTCGGCGTTCAATGCCTCGGTGAATACCTGCACCTGATGCTTGCCGTTGGCCTTGGCCTTGTGCAGTGCCAGACCGGCGTTGCGCATCAGGGTTTGCGGATCGCGCCCGTGCAGGGGTGCGCAGGCCAGTCCCACGGAGCCGGTGACACTGATCAACTGATTGTCGACGAACATCGGCTTGTCGAGGGTCATCAGCAACTGGCTGGCGATCTGTTGGCCGGCCTCAAGGCCGGTATTGTCGAGCAGCACGGCGAACTCGTTACTGGCGAAGCGGGCAAGGCTGCCGCTCGGGCTGAGGCTGTTGCGCAGACGCCGGGCCAGGCTGATCAACAGCTTGTCGCCGGTCTGGTGGCCGAGGCTGTCGTTGATCCGCTTGAAGTTGTCGATGTCCACCAGCAACAGGCTGATCGGCGTGTCGCTGTCACGGGCGAAACGCTCGTCCAGGTTGCGGATAAACGCCGGGCGGTTACCGAGGTTGGTCAGGTTGTCGGTGTAGGCCAGGCGCTCGATACGCTGTTGCGCCAGTTTGGTCTGGGTGATGTCTTCGTAGATGCCGATGTAATGCGTCAGTTCGCGGTTGTCACCGTAGACCTTGGAGATCGACAGCTGGCCCCAGTACGGTTCGAGATTCTTGCGTCGGCTTTTGAATTCGCCCTGCCAACTGTTGCTCTGGGCCAGCGCCGAGGGCGCGTCGAACAGCAATTCGCTGAGGTTTTCCAGGGCCGGCAGCTCGGACAGGCGCTGGCCGTGGACTTCTTCGGTGGTGTATTGAGTGATCGCGGTGAAGCTCGGGTTGACGTATTCGACCACGCCGTCGCAATTGACCAGCAAAAAGGCGTTGGCACTTTGCTCGACTGCGCGCTGGAACAAGTGCAGGGCACTGGTGGCAGTGCGGCGGTTGTGGTTGTTGATCACTTGCGCGAACTGGTCGGCCAGTTCACCGGCAAAGGCAATTTCGTCGGACTGCCAGGCGCGGGTCACACCGGTCTGCTCCAGGCACAGCACGCCGACCACCTGCCCGTCGACGCGAATGCTCGCATCGAGCATGGCATTGACGTCACGCGGACGCATCGCCTCAGCCATCTCGCGGGTGCGCGGGTCATGCAAAGCGTTGTGGGCATCGATGGCGCGGCTGCTGTGCAGCGCTTCCATGTAGTCAGGGAAGCCGCTGATGTCGATGGCGTCTGGCAGGATGTATTCCTGGGTCGCCCGATGGTAGGCCGAGATCGGCAGCAAGTGCTGGCCTTCGAGATTCCACAGGCTGGCGGAGTCGATCTCATAGATATCGCAGGCGCAGCGGGTGATCAGTTCGGCGGCTTCTTGCAGCGAATTGTGAGTGCTGTAGCGCTGCCGGGCGAGTAGTAGAATCAAGTCTTGCTGGGCGCGCACGCGTTCCAGATGTTGCAGTTGTTCCTGCTGGGCGCGCTGGTTCAGCTCCAGCGCGATCTGCAGGCGGGAATTCTGGGTTTCCAGGTCGACCGATGGCAAGGTCGGCGCGTCGTCGTACACGTCATCGACCGCCAGCAAATAGCCGCGCAGCAAGTGCCGGTTGTGTTGTCGGTACGCTTCGCCGAGTTCCAGGATGCTCAAGGCCCCGGCCACGGTGTGCAGCGTGTAGCGCACCAGATAGTGGGGGCTGGTAGTCAATTGCTGCTGGATGGCGTCGTGCAGTTGATAGCGCGCTTCGGGCTCCATGAGGCTGGCGTAGGGCGAACCGACCAGTGCGCACAATTCCATGGCCGGCTGACCGAACTGGCGTTCGCAGTTGGGATCGAGGAACAGCATCGCCCAGCTCGCTTCATTCAAGCGCTCGAAACGCAGCATGCCGAGCCGCGAGGGCACAGGCAACTGCGTCACTACCTCGGCCGCCATACGGCTGGCGGCATCGGGTTGGCTTTTCATCAAGGAAACTCGCTTGGAAATATGCTGAACGCGCCGGGCTCTCGCCCTCTTTACTGTTGCCTGCGGCAAGGTTGCATCATTGCGGCACTGACTGACAAGAGAGATGAAGGCCAAGTGCTATAAGAATATGTCGGCTGCAACGAACATTTCTCCAGCGGGTATCAGAAAAGATCAAATGATCGCAGCCTCGGCAGCCCCGACAGGGAACGCATAGCCATGTAGAAGCTGCCGAAGGCTGCGATTTTTTTGGGTTTCAGCGCAGTTTCAGCGTGATCGACTGCAGCGGTTTGCCATCGCGATCATGGTAATTCACCACAATCCGATCAGCGTCGACGACCACGTGCGCAAAGTTGTCCTGGCTGACCACGGCACTGGTCAACTCATGCCGATAATCACCGGCAGCCGTGCGCGCCAGTGGTTGATCGAGGATAAAAGTGGAAGCCTTGGCATAGGGCAACAGCTTGCTGTTGCACAGCGGTGAAGAGACGATGGTGTGAACTTCGAAATCCGGGTCGTTGCTGTGAGTCAGGCGACTGGTGAGCGAGCCGTGAACATCGCCGGAGACGAACACGACGTTTTTGATCCGCCGGGTACGGATGGTTTCCAGCAAGCGCAGACGTTGCTCGGGAAAGCTCTTCCAGGCGTCGTCGCCGTGGAGTTTGCGATCCGGATAGAACATCACGCTGGTTACCACAAACTTGACGCGCGCAGGGCTGTTTATCAGCCATTTGAGCAGTGCCAGTTCCTGCTCTTCATCCAGAATGCGGCGGTCATCGGCCGACAAGTTACGCCGCGTGCGGCTGTCGGTAACAAACCATTCGATATCACCGTCGCTGAACTGATACCAGTAATGATCAAGTTTGGCATGGTTTATCTGGCCAGTAGAAGTTAGTTCATGGGCCGGGCTGTGGCTGACCTGATACAACTCGTAGGCGGCCATGGCATTGCGATACAAGTCACTGTCGGACTTGCTTGCGTTGGCCGGCCAGTTGTCTTCGATTTCATGATCATCGAGGATCATGTAAGTCGATGTACCGGACATCAGACGCTGAATGTTGGGTTGTGAAAAGGCTGCCCGGTATTTTGCAAGTATGTCTTTGTATTCCCGGTCCGGGGCAATCACGTTCAAGTCGTCGACATAGATTTGATCGCCGGTCATCAATGTTGCGCTGATCGGCGGTTGTGCGCCTTCAATCAATTGGTTGATCGAAGCGAATATACGGTCGCCCAGTTGCGGCAGCGAGGCGATGCCGGCGGTCATGCGCAAGTAGCGGCACGACCCGACTATGTACGCTCTGGATTGCACGGGCTTAGTGGAACGCGTGCGCAGGCGGTAGATTTCCCGTGGCCATTGCAGGGGCAACTCCGCGACGCTGTCCCTGGTATGTACCGGACTCATCGGGCTGAACCAGCCTGTCTGGTATTCGTATTCGGTATCGCTACTCAAGTTGTTGAGCGCGAAAACATCGGACATATCACGCAATTCAGTGAGCTGCAGGAAAACAGGCTTTGCCCATTGTGTTGTTCCGTATGTGCGATAACGCAGGGCGGCAAATACCAGTGCGTTGTGTTGTGAATTACCGCGAATAAATATTCGCGCGTGGTTAGTTGTAACGTGGCCGATGATCGGGCCAATGGTCGGTTTTAACATGTCGAATCCATTCGAATGAAGGCTGAATAAAGTTAAAGTTTTTGCGCGGCATTGTTAGTTGGCTTTGCTGTTTAAGGTTAGTTGTGTGGCGAATAAAAATATTGGCGTGAAGTTGACGCAGCTTGTGGCCGATGTCAGCGCTACTTGTGGGAAATATGCGGGGTGGTTTTCTTCAGGCAAAAAAAAGCCCCGCCAAACTGACGGGGTTGAGGTACGAGCGTGTGGCGCTCGAAAGGGTGCAGCAAACGGCCCTCCGTGGCTGGAGGGCCGTTTGAGTTACAGCAGGATCGTGCGGATGTCGCCCAACAGGCTGCCCAGACGCTGGGTGAAGCGTGCTGCTGCTGCACCATTGATCACGCGGTGATCGTAGGACAGCGACAATGGCAGCATCAGCTTCGGCTGAAAGGCTTTGCCATCCCAGACAGGCTGGATGGTAGCCTTGGAAACACCGAGGATCGCCACTTCCGGCGCGTTGACGATCGGCGTGAAGCCGGTGCCGCCAATGTGACCGAGGCTGGAAATGGTGAAACAGGCGCCTTGCATCTCGTCCGAGGACAGCTTCTTGGTGCGGGCTTTCTCAGCCAGCGAAGCCGCTTCGGCCGCCAGTTGCAGCAGGCTCTTCTGGTCGACGTTCTTGATGACCGGTACGAGCAGGCCATCCGGGGTGTCGACGGCGAAGCCGATGTTCACGTATTTCTTGCGGATGATCGCCTTGCCGCTTGGTGCCAGCGAACTGTTGAAGTCCGGCAATTCCTTGAGCAAATGCGCGCAGGTCTTGAGCAGCAGCGGCAGGATGGTCAGCTTGACGCCAGCCTTCTCGGCCACGGCTTTTTGCGCGACACGGAAGGCTTCCAGCTCGGTGATGTCTGCCGAGTCGAATTGCGTCACGTGTGGCACGTTCAGCCAGCTGCGGTGCAGGTTGGCGGCGCCGACCTGCATCAGGCGGGTCATCGGCACTTCTTCGATTTCGCCGAAACGGCTGAAGTCGACGACCGGGATCGGCGGGATGCCCGCGCCACCGGTAGCGCCAGCAGCGGCCGGTGCTTCCTTGGCCTTCTGCATCATTGCCTTGACGTAAACCTGCACGTCTTCTTTCAGGATGCGACCGTGCGGACCGCTGGCGCCGACGGCGCTCAGCTCGACGCCGAACTCACGGGCCAGTTGACGCACGGCGGGGCCGGCGTGAACTTTCGCGCCTGGCTTGGCCGGTGCAGCGGCTGGAGCGGCGGGGGCAGCCGGTGCAGCCGGAGCAGCAGCGGCAGGGGCCGGAGCGCTTGGCGCAGCCGCTGGAGCCGGGGCAGCAGCAGGTGCCGCGCCTTTGACTTTCAGCTTCAGAATCAGATCGCCGGTGCCCACTTCGTCATCCAGCTTGATCGAAACGCTTTCGACCACGCCGGCGGCAGGCGATGGGATTTCCATGCTCGCCTTGTCGGATTCCAGGGTGATCAGCGACTGGTCGGCTTCGACGGTATCGCCGGCCTTGACCAGCACTTCGATGATCTTCGCCTTGCCTGCCGAACCGATGTCCGGGACATGAATGTCCTGAACAGTGTCAGCGGCCGGCGCGGCCGGAGCCGCCGCCGGGGGTGGCGCAGCGGCAGCAGCAGGCGCGGCAGCCTGAGCCGGAGCGGCAGCAGCAGGGGCCGCAGCACCTGCCACTTCCAGATCCAGAATCAGGTCGCCGGTGCCGACTTCGTCGTTGAGCTTGACGCTGATGGCCTTGACCACGCCAGCGGCAGGCGACGGGATTTCCATGCTCGCCTTGTCGGATTCAAGCGTGATCAGCGATTGGTCAGCCTCGACGGTGTCGCCGACCTTGACCTGTATCTCGATGATCTGCGCCTTGCCCGACGAACCGATGTCCGGCACGTGCACTTGCTGTACCGAGGCGGCAGCAGGAGCAGCGGCGGGTGCGGCGGCAGCAGGTGCGGCAGCCGGTTGTTCTTCAGCTTTGGCGGCTGGCGCAGCAGCGGCGGCCGGGGCGGCTTCAGCAGCGCCCTCGACTTCCAGCTCCAGCAGTTCGTCGCCTTCTTTCAGGCGGTCGCCCAGCTTCACTTTCAGGCTCTTGATGACGCCGGCCTTCGGGGCTGGCACTTCCATGCTGGCCTTGTCCGATTCCAGGGTCAGGATGCTCTGATCGGCTTCGATACGGTCGCCGACCTTCACAAACAATTCAATTACTTCACCTTCACCGCTGCCGATGTCAGGTACGCGAATGAGTTCGCTCACAAAATGTCTCCTCAGCAGTCCAGTGGGTTGCGTTTTTCCGGGTCGATGCCGAACTTGACGATGGCCTCGGCCACGACTTTAGGTTCGATATCACCACGGTCAGCCAGTGCTTCCAGGGCTGCCAACACCACGAAATGACGGTCGACTTCGAAGAAATGACGCAGTTTCTTGCGGCTGTCGCTGCGGCCGAAACCGTCGGTGCCCAAGACTTTGAATTCCTTGGACGGAACCCACTGACGGATCTGCTCGGCGAACAGTTTCATGTAGTCGGTAGAGGCGATGACCGGGCCTTTACGGCCGTTCAGGCACTCTTCGACGTAGCTCAGCTTAGGTTTCTGGCCAGGCTTGAGACGGTTGCTGCGCTCTACGGCCAGGCCGTCGCGACGCAGTTCGTTGAAGCTGGTAACACTCCACACGTCAGCGCCGACGTTGAACTCTTCACGCAGGATCTTCGCCGCTTCACGCACTTCGCGCAGGATGGTGCCGGAGCCCATCAACTGAACGTGGTGCGCCGCATCGCGAGTGTCTTCTTCGAGCAGATACATGCCTTTCTTGATGCCTTCTTCGGCACCGGCCGGCATGGCTGGCTGCTGGTACGACTCGTTCATCACGGTGATGTAGTAGAAGATGTCCTGTTGCTCTTCGGTCATCTTCTTCATGCCGTCCTGAATGATCACCGCCAGCTCGTAGCCGTAGGTCGGATCGTAGGTGCGGCAGTTCGGGATGGTCGCGGCCAGCAGGTGGCTGTGACCGTCTTCGTGCTGCAGGCCTTCACCGTTCAGGGTGGTACGGCCGGCGGTGCCGCCGATCAGGAAGCCACGGGTACGGCTGTCGCCAGCGGCCCAGGCCAGATCGCCGATCCGCTGGAAGCCGAACATCGAATAGAAGATGTAGAACGGCAGCATCGGCTGGTTGTGGCTGGAGTACGAAGTACCGGCAGCGATGAACGAGCTCATGGCGCCCGCTTCGTTGATGCCTTCTTCAAGGATCTGACCTTTCTGGTCTTCCTTGTAGAACATCACCTGGTCTTTATCGACTGGCTCGTAGAGCTGGCCGACGGAGGAGTAGATGCCCAGCTGGCGGAACATGCCTTCCATACCGAAGGTACGGGCTTCGTCCGGGATGATCGGAACGATGCGCGGGCCGATTTCCTTGTCCTTGACCAGTTGCGCGAGGATCCGCACGAAGGCCATGGTGGTGGAAATTTCGCGGTCGCCCGAGCCATCGAGGATGGCTTTGAGGGTGTCCAGATCCGGCGTCGGTACGCTGAAGCTCTGCGCGCGGCGCTGTGGCACGAAACCACCCAGTGCAGCACGACGCTCGGCGAGGTAGCGGCCTTCGGCGCTGTTCGGCTCCGGCTTGAAGAACGGCAGGTTCTCCAGTTCTTCGTCCTTGACGGGAATGTCGAAGCGGTCGCGGAACAGCTTCAGGCTCTCGACGTCAACCTTCTTGGTGTTGTGCGCAGTGTTTTTCGCTTCGCCGGCACCGGTGCCATAACCCTTGATGGTCTTGGCGAGGATGACGGTCGGTTGTTCTTTGTGGTTGACCGCTTCGTGGTACGCCGCGTAGACCTTGTACGGGTCGTGGCCGCCACGGTTGAGTTTCCAGATCTCGTCGTCGGACAAGTCTGCAACCATCGCCTTGAGTTCAGGCGTGTTGAAGAAGTGCTCACGCACGAACGCGCCGTCTTTGGCTTTGTAGTTCTGGTACTCGCCGTCGATGACTTCGTCCATGCGGCGTTGCAGGATACCGTCGACGTCTTTGGCCAGCAGTGGGTCCCAGAAACGGCCCCAGATGACTTTGGTCACGTTCCACTGTGCACCGCGGAACACGCCTTCGAGTTCCTGGATGATCTTGCCGTTGCCGCGAACCGGGCCGTCGAGGCGCTGCAGGTTGCAGTTGATGACGAAAATCAGGTTGTCCAGCTTCTCGCGGCCGGCCAGGGAGATCGCGCCCAGGGATTCCGGCTCGTCGCACTCGCCATCGCCCAGGAAGCACCAGACTTTCTGTTTGCCCGGCTGGATGAAACCGCGGTGTTCCAGGTACTTCATGAAGCGTGCCTGGTAGATCGCCTGGATCGGGCCCAGACCCATCGAAACGGTCGGGAACTGCCAGAAGTCAGGCATCAGCCAAGGGTGCGGGTAGGACGACAGGCCCTGACCGTCGACTTCCTGGCGGAAGTTGTTCATCTGGTCTTCAGTGATGCGGCCTTCCATGAATGCACGGGCGTAAACGCCTGGCGAGGTGTGGCCCTGGAAGTAGATCAGGTCGCCGCCGTGTTCGTCGGTCGGGGCCTGGAAGAAGTAGTTGAAGCCGATGTCATACAGGGTCGCACTGGAAGCGAAGCTGGAGATGTGACCGCCCAGGTCCGAATCTCGCAGGTTTGTGCGCATTACCATGGCCATTGCGTTCCAGCGTACCAGCGAGCGAATGCGGCGTTCCATGAACAGGTCGCCAGGCATGCGTGCTTCGTGGGTCACGGGGATCGTGTTGCGGTAAGGCGTGGTGATGGCGTAAGGGAGCTGCGAACCGCTGCGGGTCGCCAGTTCACCCATACGGGTCATCAGATAGTGAGCACGGTCTTCGCCTTCTTTGTCGAGAACCGATTCCAGGGCGTCCAGCCATTCCTGGGTTTCGACGGGATCGAGGTCTTGCATGGCTTGCTCCAGGGCGGAAAGGCTTCCAGAATCGGTTGCCTGAGTTTGCGACTGGCCTTGTGGGCAGACGATTTAAAATTCTTGGATTGCCGACAGGTTGTTCCGGCGGCGTGTAGTTTTACTACAAATCTTCCGGCATTTCAGCCTTTCGAATGTATAGACGAGTAGTAAAACTACAGATGAAAGGCTTGTGGCCTCCGACTGCGTTGTGAGAATAATCGTTAAGGTGGGTCGATTTCCATCCGAATAAGGTGAAAGTTTGATGCTGAATGCTAAAGAAGAAGAAATTTCAGCTATTTCTAACTTTTGTTCGACAGTCCTTCGCGTAGCGGGTTTTCATCATTCACTACAAGCGGCCATTTACACGCCGATCAAGGATAGACCATGACCCTGCCCGTGCTTGCCGAACTGCCCGCCATCCTCTTGCCGTTGGTCAGCCGATCCGAGCAGTCGTTCCGTACGGCTGTCGCCTCACTGGAGAACGATCATGGCCTGTCGAGCTGGACGCCGGAGCGCTGGGCGCAGTTCGCCCGCGTCACCGCCGCCAGCGAGTTTGTCATTGAACAGAGCGTTCGTGACCCTTTGATGTTGCTCTCGCTGGTGCAGTCCGGCGAACTCGACCGGGCCTTCGCGCCGGGTGAGCTGTGTGCTCAGATTGCCGCCGCGGTGAACGCCGCGCAAAGCGAGGATGAGCTCGGCCGTGCCTTGCGTCGTCAGCGCGCCCGGCATCAGGTGCGGATCATCTGGCGCGACCTGACGCGTCAGGCCGATCTGGTGCAGACCTGCCGCGATCTCTCGGACATGGCCGACGCCTGCATCGATCAAGCCTACCAATGGCTGTACAGCCGCCATTGCGAACAATTCGGTACGCCGACCGGACGTCGCAGCGGTCTGCCCCAGCCCATGGTCATCCTCGGCATGGGCAAGCTGGGCGCGGTCGAGTTGAATCTGTCCTCGGACATCGACCTGATCTTCGCCTACCCCGAGGGCGGCGAAACCGTCGGCGTGAAACGTTCGCTGGATAATCAGGAGTTCTTCATTCGCCTCGGTCAGCGCCTGATCAAGGCGCTGGACCCGATGACCGTCGACGGCTTTGTCTTCCGTGTCGACATGCGCCTGCGTCCGTACGGCTCGTCCGGTGCGCTGGTGCTCAGCTTCAATGCGCTGGAGCAGTACTACCAGGATCAGGGTCGCGACTGGGAGCGCTATGCGATGATCAAGGCGCGTGTGGTCGCCGGCGATCAGGTGGCCGGTGCCCAGTTGCTGGAAATGCTGCGGCCGTTCGTTTATCGGCGCTATCTGGACTTCTCGGCGATCGAAGCGCTGCGCACCATGAAGCAATTGATCCAGCAGGAAGTGCGGCGCAAAGGCATGGCCGACAATATCAAGCTGGGCTCCGGTGGCATTCGTGAAGTCGAGTTCATCGCCCAGGCGTTCCAGTTGATTCACGGTGGTCGCGATCTGAGCCTGCAACAGCGCCCTCTATTAAAGGTGCTGAGTACGCTGGAAGGGCAGGGCTATTTGCCGCCGGCGGTGGTCAGTGAATTGCGCGAGGGTTATGAGTTCCTGCGTTACACCGAACACGCCATCCAGGCCATCGCCGACCGTCAGACCCAGATGCTGCCGGAGGGCGCGCAGGATCAGGCGCGGATTGCTTTCATGCTTGGCTTCGCCGACTGGGAGGCTTTTCATGAAAAGCTCATGTATTGGCGCGGTCGTGTCGCCTGGCATTTCGCCCAGGTGATTGCCGATCCCGATGAGGACGAAGGCGCCACAAGCGAAGTGGTGGTGGGCGGCGAATGGTTGCCGCTGTGGGAGGAGGCGCAGGACGAAGAGGCCGCGTGCCGTCAGTTGCAGGAGGGCGGTTTTGCCGATGCGAGCAAAGCCCTGAAGGCGCTGGCCGGTTTGCGCGGCAGTCCGCAATTGCGCGCGATGCAGCGTCTGGGGCGCGAGCGGCTCGACGCCTTCATCCCGCGCCTGCTCGCGCAAGCGGTGGAGCATGCCAATCCGGATCTGGTGCTTGAGCGCGTGTTGCCGTTAGTGGAAGCGGTGGCGCGGCGTTCGGCCTATCTCGTGTTGCTGACAGAAAATCCCGGTGCGCTGCGCCGCTTGCTGACGCTGTGCGCGGCGAGTCCGTGGATCGCCGAGCAGATCACGCGCTTTCCGTTGCTGCTTGACGAATTGCTCAATGAAGGCCGCCTGTTCAAGCCGCCGTTGGCGCCGGAGCTTGCGGCAGAACTGCGCGAGCGATTGACACGGATCCCTGAAGACGACCTTGAACAGCAGATGGAAGCCCTGCGCCATTTCAAACTGGCACACCGCTTACGGGTCGCCGCCTCGGAAATTGCCGGCAGCCTGCCGCTGATGAAGGTCAGCGATTACCTGACCTGGCTGGCCGAGGCCATCCTTGAGCAAGTGCTGGCGCTGGCCTGGCGCCAGACCGTGGCCAAGTACGGCACGCCGTTGCGCACTGACGGTACGCTGTGCGATCCCGGCTTCATCATCGTCGGTTATGGCAAGGTCGGCGGGCTGGAGTTGGGGCACGGTTCGGATCTGGATCTGGTGTTCATTCACGATGGCGATCCGCAGGCAGAAACCGACGGGCCGAAGTCGATCGATGGTGCGCAGTTCTTCACCCGACTGGGCCAGCGGATCATTCATTTGCTGACGGCACAGACCAACTCCGGCCAGCTCTACGAAGTGGACATGCGCTTGCGGCCCTCCGGTGCGGCGGGGTTGCTGGTGAGTTCCCTCGGCGCGTTTGCCCGCTACCAGGAAAATGAAGCGTGGACGTGGGAGCATCAGGCCCTCGTGCGCGCACGGGTGCTGGTTGGCAGCGCCGATGTCGGCCAGGCCTTCGAGAAAGTCCGTGCGCAGGTATTGGGCAAAGCGCGTGATCTGGCGAAGTTGCAACAGGAAGTCAGCGAAATGCGCGCGAAGATGCGCGATAACCTTGGCACCCGGAGCACCGCGGCCGGGACCGCGGCAAATGCCTTCGAGGCCACCGCGCCCTTCGACCTCAAGCAGGACGCCGGAGGTATCGTCGATATTGAATTTATGGTGCAATACGCGGCTCTGGCGTGGTCGCAAAGTCATCCGCCATTGCTACGCTGGACCGATAACATCCGCATTCTGGAAGAGCTGGAACACCAAGGGCTGATGCCCGCCGAAGATGCCGGCTTGTTGCGCGAGGCCTACAAAGCCTACCGCTCAGCCGCCCACCGGCAGGCATTGCAGAAGGATGCCGGGGTGATCCCGGGCGACCAGTTTGCCGAAGAACGCCGTCAGGTCATGCGAATCTGGCGGGAGATGGGTCTAGGCTGAAACGGTTTATGCAGCAGCCAACACCCTGTGGGAGCGGGCTTGCCCGCGAAGACGGAGTGCCAGACGACACTGATGCTGGATGTGCCGGCCCTTTCGCGAGCAGGCTCGCTCCCACAGTGGATCTGCGCTGAGACGCAGATGTGTGAGTGAATGCAAAACCCTGTGGGAGCGGGCTTGCCCGCGAAGGCGGAGTGTCAGGCGACATCGATGTTGGATGTACCGGCCCTTTCGCGAGCAAGCCCGCTCCCACAGTGGATCTGCGCTGGACGGCAGATGTGTGAGTGAATGCAAAACCCTG
>NZ_JABWQQ010000031.1:0-48012 GCF_014268555.1 Pseudomonas sp. SWRI111
GCAGCGGACGGGACTCGAACCCGCGACCCCCGGCGTGACAGGCCGGTATTCTAACCGACTGAACTACCGCTGCGCGTCGGTGCAGGCACTTTCAGCCTACTCTCTTGCTTGCGCAAGCTTCTCGGGAGTGGTGGGTGATGACGGGATCGAACCGCCGACATTCTGCTTGTAAGGCAGACGCTCTCCCAGCTGAGCTAATCACCCGTTTGCATCTCCGAGGCCGCGAAATTTACGCAGGTGGCGAAGCTAAGTCAATAGCGGGATTGAAGTTTTTCTGAAAAAGACGAAATTGCTTCCATCCTGCAAGACCGCCTTCGCGAGCAAGCTCGCTCCCACAGGGGATTGCATTCCAAATGTGGGAGCGAGCTTGCTCGCGAAGGCGTCAGTTGATTCAACGCAAAGTCAGGCGAAAAAGGCGACCTTACTCGCTGTAGATCATCTTTTTCGTCATGCCGCCATCGACGACGAATTCCTGGCCAGTCACAAACCCGGCATTCCTCGACAATAGCCATGCAACCATTGCCGCCACGTCCTCGACCGTGCCTACCCTGCCCGCCGGATGCTGGGCATGGTCAGCATCAGCCAGAGGCTCGGCCCGCCGCACCGAGGGATCACGAGTATCGATCCAGCCCGGGCTGACGGCGTTCACGCGGATTTCCGGCCCAAGGCTGATTGCCAGCGCGTGGGTCAGCGCCAGCAAGCCGCCCTTGCTCGCCGCATACGCCTCAGAGTCCGCCTCGGACTGTCGCGCACGGGTCGAGGCCAGGTTGACGATCGAGCCGTTGTGCGCGCGCAGATACGGCGCACAGTGCTTGGCCAGCAGCATAGGCCCACTGAGGTTCACTGCAAGTACCCTGTTCCAGTAAGCCAGATCAAGGCTTTCCAGGGTGATGTTGTGCGGGTCGGCCACCGCCGCGTTGCAGACGAGTGCATCGAGCCGGCCAAACTGCCCCAGCACTTCGGCCACACCCAGTGCAACCTGATTTTCGTCAGCTACGTCCATGGCGATGAACCAGGCGTTTTCGCCGAGCACCTTCGCCACTTTCGAACCGCGCGCCCGATCGAGATCGGTCAGCACCACTTGCCAGCCTTCGCTGATCAGCCACGCCGCAATGCCCAGCCCGATGCCGCGCGCGGCACCGGTGACCAACGCAACGCGGCCATGGGTATTGGCCGACGGTGTGGACAACTCGATCACAACGCCGCCAGACCGCGTGCCAGGTCGGCCTGCAGATCTGCCACGTCTTCCAGCCCGACCGCAACGCGGATAAGACTGTCACGAATGCCTGCTGCCTCACGCTCCGCCGGCGCCAAGCGACCATGGGAGGTCGTGCTTGGGTGTGTAATCGTGGTTTTGCTGTCGCCGAGGTTGGCGGTGATCGAAATCAGCCGCGTCGCATCAATGAAACGCCATGCGCCCTCTTTGCCGCCCCTGACCTCAAAGCTGACCACGGCACCGAAGCCCTTCTGCTGACGCTGGGCCAGCGCGTGCTGCGGATGACTCTTGAGACCGGCGTAATGGACTTTTTCGATACCGTCCTGCTGCTCCAGCCATTCGGCCAGTGCCTGCGCGTTGGCGCAATGCGCCTTCATCCGCAGATTCAGGGTTTCCAGACCTTTGAGGAAGATCCATGCGTTGAACGGGCTCAGGGTCGGCCCGGCCGTACGCAAGAAGCCGACGACTTCCTTCATCTGCTCACTGCGACCGGCGACGACACCGCCCATGCAACGACCCTGGCCGTCGATGAACTTGGTCGCCGAGTGCACGACGATATCCGCGCCCAGCTTCAGCGGCTGCTGCAACGCAGGCGTGCAGAAGCAGTTGTCGACCACCAGCATCGCGCCTTTGGCGTGCGCGATTTCTGCCAGCGCGGCGATGTCGACCAGCTCGGCCAGAGGATTGGACGGCGACTCGACAAACAACAATTTGGTATGGGTCTGGACTGCCGCTTCCCAGGCCGAGAGGTCGGCCAGCGGCACGTAATCGACTTCAACGCCGAAGCGCTTGAAGTATTTCTCGAACAGGCTGATGGTCGAACCGAACACACTGCGCGACACCAGCACATGATCGCCAGCGCTGCACAGGCTCATCACCACCGCCATGATCGCGGCCATGCCGGTTGCCGTGGCGACTGCCTGCTCGGCGCCTTCCAGTGCGGCAATGCGCTCTTCGAACGCACGCACGGTCGGGTTGGTGTAGCGCGAGTAAACGTTACCCGGCACTTCCCCGGCAAACCGCGCGGCAGCATCGGCAGCGGTGCGAAACACATAGCTGGAGGTGAAGAACATCGGATCACCGTGTTCGCCTTCCGGCGTACGGTGCTGACCGGCACGGACGGCCAGGGTATCGAACGCTACGCCTTCAAGGTCGCTGTCCAGCCGACCGGCATCCCATTCCTGACTCATGCTGTCACTCCTTGCTGTGTTCTCGAAAAATAAAAGTCAGATACAAAACCGGCCCCTCAGGGCCGGTTGAAACTCAGTTGTTGTACAGATCGATGATCGCACTGACCGCCTGGGTCTTGACCTTCGAGGCATCGTTGCGCGCCTGTTCGATCTTGTTCAGGTAAGCCTCGTCGACGTCACCGGTCACGTACTTGCCGTCGAACACGGCGCAATCGAAGTTCTCGATCTTGATCTTGCCGCCACCGACCGCTTCGATCAAGTCAGGCAGGTCCTGATAAATCAGCCAGTCGGCGCCGATCAGGTCAGCGACGTCCTGCGTCGAGCGGTTATGTGCGATCAGTTCGTGAGCGCTTGGCATGTCGATGCCGTACACGTTCGGGAAGCGAACCGCCGGTGCCGCCGAACAGAAGTAGACGTTTTTCGCGCCGGCTTCGCGGGCCATCTGGATGATCTGCTTGCAGGTGGTACCGCGCACGATCGAGTCATCGACCAGCATCACGTTCTTGCCGCGGAACTCCAGTTCGATGGCGTTGAGCTTCTGGCGTACCGACTTCTTGCGCGCCGCCTGGCCTGGCATGATGAAAGTGCGGCCGATGTAACGGTTCTTGACGAAACCTTCGCGGAATTTCACGCCCAGATGGTTGGCCAGTTCCAGCGCCGCTGTACGGCTGGTGTCCGGAATCGGGATGACCACGTCGATATCGTGTTCCGGACGCTCGCGCAGGATCTTCTCGGCGAGCTTCTCACCCATGCGCAGACGTGCCTTGTAAACCGACACGCCGTCGATAATCGAATCCGGACGCGCCAGATAAACGTGTTCGAAGATGCACGGAGTCAGCGATGGATTGGTCGCGCACTGACGGGTGTGCAGCTTGCCGTCTTCGGTGATGTACACCGCTTCGCCCGGCGCCAGGTCGCGGATCAGGGTGAAACCGAGCACGTCCAGCGAAACGCTTTCGGAGGCGATCATGTACTCGACGCCTTCGTCGGTGTGACGCTGGCCGAACACGATCGGACGGATGCCATGCGGATCGCGGAAACCGACGATGCCGTAGCCGGTCACCATTGCCACCACCGCGTAACCGCCAACGCAACGGTTATGCACGTCGGTCACAGCGGCGAACACGTCCTCTTCGGTCGGTTGCAGCTTGCCGCGTTGCGCCAGTTCGTGAGCGAACACGTTGAGCAACACTTCCGAGTCGGAACTGGTGTTGACGTGACGCAGGTCGGATTCATAGATCTCTTTGGCCAACTGCTCAACGTTGGTCAGGTTACCGTTGTGCGCCAGAGTGATGCCGTAAGGCGAGTTGACGTAGAACGGCTGGGCTTCGGCCGACGTCGAGCTGCCGGCGGTCGGGTAACGGACGTGACCGATACCCATGTGACCGACCAGACGCTGCATGTGACGCTGCTGGAACACGTCACGCACCAGGCCATTGTCCTTGCGCAGGAACAACCGGCCATCATGGCTGGTCACGATACCGGCAGCGTCCTGGCCGCGGTGCTGGAGCACGGTTAGCGCGTCATACAGCGCCTGATTGACGTTCGACTTACCGACGATACCGACGATGCCACACATGCGACGCAACCCCTACTTAATGGATCTGAACTGAACAACACTCACTGTGGCGTTTTCGCCGACGGCAAGAGTTGCTCCTTGAACGGAATATCAGCGGGTACGCTGATTCCGCTGGCAAGCCACTGACTGCTCCACCCGAGAATCAGGTTTTTGGACCAGTCGGCGACCAATAGAAACTTTGGCACGAGCTGTGATTCTTTCCACCACCCGTCCTGCTGTACCGGCCCCAGGCTCAACAGCCCGACCGCCACGACCACCAGCAGCACGCCACGCGCAGCGCCGAAAGCCATGCCGAGGAATCGATCGGTCCCGGACAACCCGGTGACGCGAACCAACTCGCCGATAAGATAATTGATCATTGCGCCCACGATCAGTGTGGCGACAAACATGATGGCACAGCCCGCGATCACGCGAGCCGATGGGGTTTCGATGTATCCGGCGAGGTACTCGGACAATGAGCCACCGAACATCCAGGCAACCGCTCCTGCGATGATCCAGGTCACCAGCGATAATGCTTCCTTGACGAAGCCGCGGCTCAAACTGATCAAAGCGGAGATGGCGA
Organism: Pseudomonas sp. SWRI111; assembly: GCF_014268555.1. Lineage (NCBI taxonomy): Bacteria > Pseudomonadati > Pseudomonadota > Gammaproteobacteria > Pseudomonadales > Pseudomonadaceae > Pseudomonas > Pseudomonas sp. SWRI111. The sequence goes on from NZ_JABWQQ010000031.1 coordinate 4,548, forward strand.
CGATTGCAACGATCGCCCAGTCAACCCAGGTAAATGGCACAGTGCAGCCTACAGACGGATAAGGCGGCGCATTTTAGCAGAGCGCATGCCACTCGGTAAGCTGCGATTGTCAGTGCTTTTCAATCGGAGTGATAGATTTCAGCCACGTTCAGGCTGGAAACGGACAACGAAGCCCTTGAGGTTCTGCTGACGACTCAACAAGTCACGCAGACGGTCGGCTTCGGCGCGCTCGATCAGTGGACCTACGAATACCCGGTTTTTGCCATCCGCAGAGCGAATGTAGGCGTTGTAGCCCTGACTGCGCAGGGTTTTCTGCAGGCTCTCGGCACTGGCGCGACTCGACAGACTGGCCAATTGCACCGACCAGCTTACCGACAGGCCGTTGGCATCAACGCGGCTTTGCGTAGTGTCAGGCTTGCTCGTTGCCGATGTGATCGGCTGGGCCGGTGCCGGAATCGGCTTGGCCACCGCCGGCGGCGCAGCCGGTTTGGCGATAGCGATGGGGGCGACTGGCGCAGGCGCGGGCGCCACCGGGGCGGCAGGCGCGATATCCTGCGTGACTTCCTCGTCAGTCGGTACCGGCTCTTGCGGCAAGGCTTGCGGCTCCGGCACCGCCACGGTTTCCATTTGCACTTGCGGCACGACCGGCGCTTGCGGAGCCGCCGGCGCCTCGACAGTCACCTGACGCTGCTCATCCTGACGGGAAAACAGCATCGGCAGGAAAATCACCGCCAGCGCCACCAGCACCAAAGCACCGACCATGCGCTGCTTGTACGCTTTATCCAGCAAAGCCATTTGCCGCGTCCTCCGTGGAGCGCCGGGCCAACCATTCAAGGGCCTCGGCGACACAATAAAATGATCCGAACAACAGAATCTCGTCGTCGCCGGTCGCTACAGCGCACTGCCCTTCCAGAGCGGCCGCCACGCTATCGTACGACGTGACCGAAGCACCCAGGTCCTGCAAGGCAGCGTGCAATTGGGCCACCGGGCGGGCACGCGGCGAATCCAACGGTGCAACGGCCCAATGCGCGACACTAGCATTCAATTCGCCAACAACACCATCGAGATCCTTGTCCGCCAGCAGACCGAACACGGCGAGGCGCTTGCCAGCCGGCGGGCGCGCAGCCAGCCGACGAGCGAGATATTCAGCGGCATGCGGATTGTGACCGACATCCAGCAACAAATTCAGGCGCTTGCCCTGCCATTCGAACACGCGACGATCCAGACGCCCGACCACGCGCGTCGCCTGCAACGCCGCCACAATTTGCCCCGCCTCCCACGGCAAGCCGAGCAGCAGATAGGCCTGCAATGCCAGTGCAGCGTTTTCCATCGGCAGATCAAGCAACGGCAAGTCGTGCAATTCGACTGCGTGGCCCTGCGCATCGGTACCGCGCCACTGCCAGTGCCGATCGGTAACACCGAGGTCGAAATCGCGCCCGCGCAGAAAGAACGGGCAAGCCAGTTCGCGCGCCTTGTCGAGCAGCGGTTGCGGAGGATTCAGATCGCCACACAAGGCAGGCTTGCCCTGACGGAAAATACCGGCCTTCTCAAAGGCTACGGATTCGCGGGTATCGCCCAGATAATCGGCGTGATCGACGCCAATACTGGTGACCAGAGCGATGTCGGCATCGACCACGTTGACCGTGTCCAGACGCCCGCCCAGACCGACTTCCAGAACCACCGCATCAAGGCCGGCCTGCTGAAACAGCCAGAACGCCGCAAGAGTGCCCATTTCGAAGTACGTCAGGGAAGTGTCGCCACGCCCGGCCTCGACCGCCGCGAAGGCTCCGCACAACTGCGCGTCAGTGGCTTCGACGCCATTGAGCTGCACCCGCTCGTTATAACGCAGCAGGTGCGGGGAATTGTAGACACCTACGTTGAGGCCCTGCGCGCGCAGCAACGAAGCCACGAACGCGCAGGTCGATCCCTTGCCGTTGGTGCCGGTGACCGTAATCACCCGAGGCGCCGGCTGGCCCAGCCCCATACGGGACGCTACCTGTTGCGAACGCTCCAGCCCCATGTCGATGGCGGACGGATGCAACTGCTCAAGGTAGGCGAGCCATTCGCCAAGGGTGCGCTCGGTCATACGTTGGCAGGCACCGGCGGGACCACGATCGGCTCGACGGGCGCAGCAACGAATTTCGGCGTCGGCTTGCCGGTCATTTGTGCCAGCAGATTACCCAGGCGCGGACGTAGCTCCTGACGATGAATAATCATGTCGATCGCGCCGTGTTCCAGCAGGAACTCGCTGCGCTGGAAACCTTCCGGCAGTTTTTCGCGCACGGTTTGCTCGATCACCCGCGGACCGGCAAAACCGATCAGCGCCTTCGGCTCGCCGACAATCACGTCGCCCAACATTGCCAGACTGGCGGAAACACCACCGTAGACCGGGTCGGTCAGCACGGAGATGAATGGAATGCCCTCTTCGCGCAGACGCGCCAGCACGGCGGAAGTCTTGGCCATCTGCATCAGCGAGATCAGGGCTTCCTGCATGCGCGCACCGCCGGAAGCGGCGAAGCAGATCATCGGGCAACGGTTTTCCAGGGCGTAGTTGGCGGCGCGTACAAAGCGCTCACCGACGATGGCGCCCATGGAACCGCCCATGAAGTTGAACTCGAACGCCGAAACCACCACCGGCATGCCGAGCAGCGTGCCACTGACGGAGATCAACGCATCCTTTTCGCCGGTCTGCTTCTGGGCCGCGGTCAGACGGTCCTTGTATTTTTTGCCGTCGCGAAATTTCAGACGGTCAACCGGCTCCAGATCGGCGCCCAGTTCGTTGCGGCCCTCGGCATCGAGGAAGATGTCGATGCGCGCGCGTGCGCCGATGCGCATGTGATGGTTGCACTTGGGGCAAACGTCCAGGGTCTTTTCCAGCTCCGGACGATACAGCACAGCCTCGCAAGACGGGCATTTGTGCCACAGACCTTCAGGCACCGAGCTCTTCTTGACCTCGGAACGCATGATCGAAGGGATCAGTTTGTCTACTAACCAGTTGCTCATGCTTTCTTTTCTCCAGTACCGGCGGCCCGAACGCTCTGGTTCGCAGCCCCGCGTATGCCCTTGAGCTAAATTCATGTGTGTGGCGATGGTTGGTGAACAGCCGCGGTCAGCGCGAAACATGACCTGCGTGCGATCCAGAAACCCTCAGCCGCGCCTGCTGTGTGCAAGTGCATTGATGGACGGCGGCAGACTGCCAGCCGTCACATCGGCAATGTATTGCCGCGCACCGCGTTGATGAATGCGCGAATCTTGTGGTGATCCTTGATGCCCTTGCTAGCCTCTACCCCGCCGCTGACATCCACCGCGTACGGCTTGACCCGTGCAACTGCCTCTGCGACGTTTTCCGGCGTCAAGCCACCCGCGAGAATCAACGGCTTGCTCAAGCGCTGCGGAATCAGTGACCAGTCAAACGCCTCGCCAGTTCCGCCAGGCACCCCTTCGACATATGTGTCGAGCAGCACACCGCTGGCGCCGGGATAGGCATCGCAGGCGGCGGCAATGTCATCGCCGGCCTTGACCCGCAGCGCCTTGATGTACGGACGATGCCAGCCTTCGCAGGCCTCGGCGCTTTCGTCGCCATGGAACTGCAGCAAGTCCAGTGGCACCGCGTCGAGGATCTCGCCCAGCTCGCAGCGGCTGGCGTTGACGAACAGACCCACGGTGGTCACGAACGGCGGCAACGCCTGGATGATCGCCCGCGCCTGTTGCACGTTCACCGCACGCGGGCTCCTGGCGTAAAACACCAGGCCGATCGCATCCGCGCCGGCCTCAACCGCAGCCAAGGCATCTTCGATGCGGGTAATCCCGCAAATCTTGCTGCGAACGGCGGACATGTCGATAACAACCTCAAGCAAAATCCGGAAAGTCCCGGATGGTAACAAAAGCGTTCGAGGGCGTCAGCCGTCAAGTTCGGAGAAACCCGTAAGGAAATGTGGCCCGATAAAGCGCTCCGGCAGCGGGAACTCGTCGTGATACTCAACTTGCACCAGATACAGCCCGTAAGGATGCGCTGTTACACCACCGGAGCGGCGCTCACGACTTTCCAGCACTTCTTTCATCCACTCCACAGGGCGCTCGCCGGCACCGATGGTCATCAGCACCCCGGCAATATTGCGCACCATGTGATGCAGAAAGGCGTTGGCGCGAATGTCGAGCACAATCATTTTGCCGTGCCGGGTCACGCGTAGATGGTGCATTTTCTTGATCGGCGACTTGGCCTGGCACTGGCCGGCGCGAAAGGCACTGAAATCATGGGTACCGATCAGGTATTGCGCCGCCTCGGCCATGCGTTCGACGTCGAGCGGCCGGTGGTTCCAGGTGATTTCTTCGTTCAGATGCGCCGGGCGGATCTGATCGTTGTAGATCACGTAGCGATAACGCCGCGCAATCGCCTTGAAGCGTGCGTGAAAATGCGCCGGCATGACCTTGGCCCAACTGACGCTGATGTCGTGGGGCAGATTGATATTGGCGCCCATCACCCAGGCTTTCAGCGAACGATCGACCTGAGTGTCGAAATGCACCACTTGCCCGCAGGCATGCACGCCAGCGTCGGTGCGCCCGGCGCACTGCAGGGAAACTGGCGAGTTGGCGACTTTCGACAAAGCTTTTTCAAGTTCTTCCTGCACCGTTGCCACGCCGGTCAGCTGACGCTGCCAGCCGCTGTAGCGCGAGCCTTTGTACTCAACGCCCAGCGCGACGCGGTAAAAGCCGTCGGGGGCCATTTCGGCGACCGGGTTATCTATGTTTGCCAAGGTGGGACAGCCTGCTGATTTTGCAAAGGCGGGCATTATAAGGCGGTGGGCTGGGGATGCCAGAGTTCTCTATCGGCGAATCGGGCCCCATCGCGAGCAGGCTCACTCCTACAAGGGGTATGCATTTCAACTGTAGGAGTGAGCCTGCTCGCGATAGCAATCTTTCGAACGCCGCTGAAACGGGCAAAAACAAAAACGGCAGCCTCACCGGCTGCCGCTTCTGTTTAGCGCTGAACTTATCCCAGCCTGGAACGTATTTCCTTCGCCTCGCTCTGCTGCGTCTCGTTACCGTCTTTGATAACTTCCTCCAGGATTTCGAGCGCACCTTCATTGTCGCCCATATCGACATAGGCCTGGGCCAGATCGAGCTTGGTGGCGATTTCGTCAGTGCCAGCAAGGAAGTCGAAATCGTCCTCACCCAGATCATCGCCCATCGCTGCATCCGCTTCGGTGAAGGTCGGCTCGGCAATGCTTTGCGACAGACGATCAAGCTCAGCGTTGACGTCATCCAGTTCGGCCGCAAAGGCATCCGGCTCGGCGGCTGGATGGCTGTCCATTTCGTCCGCCAGCGACAAATCAAAATCATCCGGCAACTCCAGATCGTCCTGCGGTACGTCAGCGACGACCGGCGCCTCGACGGGTGGCAGATCTTTCACGCCCTCGTCCAGATCCAGCAGGAAGTCATCTTCCGCCAGGGTGGACGGCGATGGCTCTGCACCAAGATCCAGATCCAGGTCGAAATCCGACAGATCGTCCAGATTGTCCTTCACCTCGGTTTGCTGTTGCAGCACCGATTCGAAGCTCAGATCGTCTTCGGCCGGAAACGCATCCAGCTCGACCGGCGCTTCTGGTTCAACCACCGGAGCAGGATCTACCGGCGTGATGTTGTCGAGATCGTCCAGGCTCAGATCAAAAGCGGTGTCGAGGCCGTCAGCGGCAGCCTCGGGCGCCTCTGGCTCGTCCTGCAGAAGATCCTTGACGTATTGCGCGTCCAGCTCGGCGGCGACGGCAGCCGCAGCCAGCCCACCGGCAGCAACCACGGCCATGGCCGGGAAGCGGCTTTTCAGCGCTTCGACCTTGGCGAAGTTGTCGCCATTGGCTACCAACTGACGCTCCTGGCCGACGAACGCATCGCGATCGCCCTGCTGACCATAGACTTCCATCAGCTTCAGGCGCAGATCGCTGCGCTGCGGCTCCAGGCTGACGCCCTCTTCCAGCAGTGCAGCAGCCTGATTCAAACGACCGGCGTTGATATGCGACTGAGCCTTGTCGAGTACGTCATCGGAACGCTCGGCGGCCGGCGCCACCAGCGGCGCGGCGATCGGTTCGGCCATGACCACCGGCGTTACGACCGGAGCAGGTGTTGGCGCTGGCGCCGGGGTATTGAGCTTGACGCTCGCAGCCGGGGTTTCCAGGCCTTCGAAACTGCTCTCAGGCAGATCCTGCTCGGCAGAGAACGTTTGCTCTTCTGCCAGCGCGCGGGCCATACGCAGATGTTTTTCGGCTTCTTGCTGGGCTTTGCGGCGACGTGCCAGCAGCAACAGCAAAAGCAGCAGAACGACGGCACCGCCACCGATCAGCCCCAGCAGGATCGGATTGGTCAGCAGTTCGTTGAAGGTTTTCTCTTCATCGACAGGCGGTTTCGGTTCAACAGCCGGCTCAACCGGCGTATCGACGGGGGGTGCAATCGCCGATTCCGGTGTCGGTGCCGCTTCTGCTGGCGTTGCCGGTGGCGTAGCGGCCAACTCGGCGGTGATCGCCGGAACGGCTGGCACTGCAGCAGCGTCGCCTGGTGCAGCACCTGCCCCTTGCGCCTGCATCTTCGCCAATTGATTGTTCTTCAGCTCGATCAGCTTGTGCAGTTTGTCCAACTGGCTCTGCAGATCGGCCATACGGCTTTTCAGTTCCTCGTTGTCACGACGGGTCGTGTCGAGGTTTTCCTGAGTGATCGCCAGTTTGTTGCTCAGCGCCTTGGCATCGCCCGCCGGACCTTTTGCGCCCGGCTTGGCACTTTCGGCCGACACCAGGCTCAGGTTGTCCTGCGTGTTGGGCGCCGCGCCGGCATTGCCACGGCCGCGATTGGTTGCATCAAGCTGCTGCTGACCGGTACCAGGCTTGGCCACGTAACGACGACCCTGACGCCAGGCCTCGTTCTGAGCCGCCACTTCAGCGATGGCGGCCGACTGTGGCAGCGCCGTGCTTTGCACCGGGTCCGGCAGGCGCAGCACCTGTCCGGTTTTCAGACGGTTGATGTTGCCGTCGATAAACGCATTCGGATTGAGCGCCTGAATCGCCAGCATGGTCTGCTGCACCGACCCGCCGTTGCGCGCCTTCGCCGCGATTTCCCACAGGGTGTCGCGCGGCGTGGTGGTGTATTGATTGCGATGGGTGGCGCCGGTGGTCGGCGCGGCGATGGTCGACGACGGCGCCGGTTGCGCGGCGGCGTCAGCGGTCTGCGGCGAGAACTTCGACGGGTCCAGCAGCACGCTGTAATCACGCAGCAGACGGCCGTTCGGCCACATCACCTGCACGAGGAATTTCACCATCGGTTCCGACAGCGGCTGACTCGAGGTCACGCGCAGCACGCTTTTGCCGCCGGCGTTGAGCACCGGAGTGAACGTCAGGTCATTGAGGAAAGCCTGACGATCAACGCCGGCCTTGGCGAAATCTTCAGGTGAAGCCAGGCTCGGCACCACTTCGGCAGCGGTGAGATCCTTGACATCGAGCAGCTCGATTTCAGCCACCAGCGGCTGGTTCAGGGTCGACTTCAGGGTCAGCTCCCCGAGCCCGAGGGCATGCGCCATACCGGAGGACAGCGCCGAGGCGGCCGCTATTGCTAACACCAGTTTGCGAACTTGAACCATAGCCTCATCCTTTGTTTGAACGTTCCTCGGCCAGCGAGAAGATGTTGAATACCGCTGCCGTAAGGCATTGCGCGCAACGACGACAGCCGTCGCGCGCGATCATTTCTTTGATGCCCCGGAAAGTCCCGGAGAGTGACACGTTATCAAGTGCTTCGGGCAAGCATAGCGCTCACCTAGAATCAGTCGACAAATTGTTGCCAAGTATCTTTTACAGCAGGCCTTTTATCAACAACTCAGCCACCTGCACCGCGTTGAGCGCGGCGCCCTTGCGTACGTTATCTGACGTCAGCCACAGATTTAGTTCCGCCGGGTCGTCGACACCACTGCGCACGCGGCCGACGTAGACCACGTCCTGCCCCACCGCATCGCCGACGGCGGTCGGGTAATCGCCAGCGTCGACCAGTTCGATGCCGGGCGCGGCTTCCAGCGCAGCATTGATTTTTTGCAGGTCGACAGCCTTTGTTGACTGCAAGGTCACGCTAAAGCTATCGCCAAAAAACACCGGGGCTTGAACGCAAGTTGCGGAAATCTTCAATAAAGGCAGTGCCAGCACCTGACGCAACTCGCGCACCAGACGTTTTTCCAGCAGCGTATGGCCTTGAGCGTCGGGCGTGCCGACCTGAGCCAGCAGGTTGAACGCCATCTGCCGGTCGAAGAAGGTCGGCTCCAGCGGACGCATGTTCAGCAGCTCGGCGGTTTGCCGCGCCAGTTCGGCAACAGCTTCGCGCCCCTGGGCGGAAACGGCCAGGTTGGCGGTGACGTTGACGTATTGCAGGTCGATCAGGGCGAGCAACGGCGCCAGTACCACGGCAAGCGAAGTGGCCGACGGGCTCGGGCTGCTGACCTGGAACGGCGCTGCCAGGCCGGCGAGCACGCTGGCGTTGGCTTCCGGCACCACTTGCGGCGCCTGATCGACCGGCAAGGCGCCGGACAAGTCGATCAGCGAACAACCGGCAGCATGGACGCGGGCGGCATAGCTCAGGGTGATGGCCGGGCCGGCGGCGAAAAACACCAGTTTGACCTTGGCAAAATCGAACTCGTCGACTTCGCGCACGCGCACGTTTTTATTGCGGAACAGCACCGAACTGCCGGCGGACTCGCTGCTGGCCAACAAATGCAGATTGCCGACCGGGAAATTGCGTTCTTCGAGAATCTGTACGAGGGTTTCGCCGACAGTACCGGTGGCGCCGACAACGGCGATATCGAAAGTCTGGGTCATGGAGCTACCTCTGGCAAAACGGGGGGAGCGGCACTTTACCGGGTGGTTGGCGTGCAGGCAATTTCTGCCGGGGACTTGCGGTGGCTGTGCCGGCCCTTTCGCGAGCAGGCTCGCTCCCACAGGGGACCGCATTCCAATGTGGGAGCGAGCCTGCTCGCGAAGAAGGCAGCACAGACACCGGAGAAATCCATGGCATAAAAAAACCCGCACCTCTCGCAAGGCACGGGTCCTTTCACAACTTCAAGCGATCAACGCTCCAGCAGGATCCGCAGCATGCGGCGCAGCGGTTCGGCCGCGCCCCATAGCAGCTGGTCGCCGACGGTGAAGGCACCGACGAATTGCGAACCCATGTTCAGCTTGCGCAAACGGCCGACCGGTACATTCAGGGTGCCGGTGACCTTGGTCGGGCTCAGCTCCTGCATGCTGATGTCGCGGTTGTTCGGCACCAGTTTGACCCAAGGGTTGTGCTGGCTGATCAGCCCTTCGATATCGGCGATCGGTACGTCTTTGTTCAGCTTGATGGTCAGCGCCTGGCTGTGGCAACGCATGGCGCCGATGCGCACGCAGATGCCGTCGACCGGGATCGGGCTCTTGAAGCGACCGAGGATCTTGTTGGTCTCGGCCTGGGCCTTCCACTCTTCGCGGCTCTGGCCGTTCGGCAGTTCCTTGTCGATCCATGGGATCAGGCTGCCGGCCAGCGGCACACCGAAGTTCTCGGTCGGGTACGCGTCGCTGCGCATGGCCTCGGCTACACGACGGTCGATGTCGAGGATCGCGCTGGCCGGGTCGGCCAGTTGATCGGCGACAGCGGCGTGGGTCGCGCCCATCTGCTTGATCAGTTCACGCATGTTCTGCGCGCCGGCACCGGAGGCCGCCTGATAAGTCATGGCGCTCATCCACTCGACCAGACCGGCTTCGAACAGACCGCCCAGGCCCATCAGCATCAGGCTGACGGTGCAGTTGCCGCCGATGTAGTTCTTGGTGCCCGCGTCGAGTTGCTGATCGATGACCTTGCGGTTGACCGGATCGAGAATGATCACCGCGTCATCGTTCATGCGCAGGCTCGACGCCGCGTCGATCCAGTAACCTTGCCAGCCGGCTTCGCGCAGTTTCGGGAACACTTCGCTGGTGTAGTCGCCGCCCTGGCAGGTCAGGATCACGTCGAGGGTCTTCAGCTCGTCAATGCTGTAAGCGTCCTTGAGCGGAGCAATGTCCTTGCCCACGGACGGGCCTTGGCCACCGACATTGGACGTGGTGAAAAACACCGGCTCGATAAGATCGAAATCCTGCTCTTCCAGCATCCGCTGCATGAGCACGGAACCGACCATCCCGCGCCAACCGATCAGACCTACACGTTTCATCGCAACTACACCTTCTTGAAAAGTGGGCCGCTGCTTTGTATTGAATTTCGCAGCGGGCCCGAGAGATTACAGATTCCGCAGCGCGGCGACTACTGCGTCGCCCATTTCCTGCGTACCGACTTTGGTGCAACCGGGCGAATAAATGTCGCCCGTGCGCAGCCCTTGATCGAGCACCACGCTGACGGCTTTTTCGATGGCATCGGCGGCGTCGTGCAGATTGAAGCTGTAACGCAGCATCATCGACACCGACAGGATCGTCGCCAACGGGTTGGCGATGCCTTGGCCGGCGATGTCCGGTGCAGAACCGTGGCACGGCTCGTACATGCCCTTGTTGTTGGCATCCAGCGAAGCTGAGGGCAGCATGCCGATGGAACCGGTGAGCATCGACGCTTCGTCGGACAGAATGTCGCCGAACAGGTTGTCGGTGACGATCACGTCGAACTGCTTCGGCGCGCGCACCAGTTGCATGGCGGCGTTGTCGACGTACATGTGGCTCAGTTCGACTTGCGGGTAATCCTTGGCGACCTGCTCGACCACTTCACGCCACAACTGGCTGGACGCCAGCACGTTGGCCTTGTCCACCGAGCAGAGCTTTTTGCCGCGGACCATGGCCATGTCGAAACCGACGCGGGCGATGCGACGGATCTCGCTCTCGCTGTACGGCAGGGTGTCGTAGGACTGACGCTCGCCGTTGTCCAGGGTACGGGTGCCACGCGGTGCGCCGAAGTAGATACCACCGGTCAGTTCACGCACGATGAGGATATCCAGACCGGCAACGATTTCCGCCTTCAGGCTCGATGCCTCAGCCAGTTGCGGGTACAGAATCGCCGGGCGCAGGTTGCCGAACAGGCCCAGTTGCGCACGGATCTTCAGCAGGCCGCGTTCAGGGCGGATGTCACGCTCGATGGTGTCCCATTTCGGACCGCCGACCGCGCCCAGCAGCACGGCATCGGCAGCGCGGGCACGATCGAGGGTTTCGTCGGCCAGCGGCACGCCGTGCTTGTCGATGGCAGCGCCACCGATCACGTCGTGGCTCAGTTCGAAGCCCAGACTGTACTTGTCGTTGGCCAGCTCCAGCACCTTGACCGCTTCGGCCATGATTTCCGGGCCAATACCGTCACCTGGGAGAATCAGAATCTGCTTGCTCATGCTTTCCTCATGTCTTCAGTCGGTGCGCCCATCACGACGCGCCCGGAAAAATGCTTATCGTTCGGCCATCAGTACCAGCACATCGGTGCTGAACGAACCATCGGCCGCAATCTCGAAATATTCGCGTACTTCATTGCCCATCGATTGCTGCAACTGGCGGATCGCCGCGCGCATCACCTCTGGGGTGCGCATGCGCTCGACCCAACTGCTGTATTCCAGATGCAGGCGTTGGCGCGAAGTGCTGCGCACATGCAGGCCCGCTTCGCTGACCTGGCGCAGCCATTCGGCGCCGGAGTAATTGCGCACATGACTGGTGTCACGCAGCACTTCGACGCTTTGAAGGTAAGTGTCGAACAATGGACTGCCCGGTGACAACACGTCGACGAACGCCGCCACGCCGCCCGGTTTCAATACACGGCGCACTTCGCGCAGGGCCAGGCCGAGATCGCTCCAGTGATGCGCCGAATAACGGCTGAACACAAAATCGAACTCGCCGTCGGCGAACGGCAAGCACTCGGCGGCGCCGTGGACCGTGATGATGTTGTCCAGGCCGCGATCAACCGCAGCAGCGGCGACCACGTCGAGCATCTGCTGCGACAGGTCATACGCCACCACTTCCCTGGCCAGCGACGCCACATGAAAACTCACATGACCGGCGCCGCAACCCAGATCCAGTACCCGCGCCTCGCCCTGCCCGGCCAGTTCAGCCTGTAGCAGTGCGAATTCGCGGCCCTGAGCGTGAACGGCGCTGCTCAGGTAAGCGGCGGCCTGTTCGCCGAATTGCTTCTGGACGACTTGGGTGTGCTGGGCGGTGCTGGTCATGGGTCACATCCTGTATTTGTGTTGTTTGAGCTGCCGTCTTCGCGAGCAGGCTCGCTCCCACATTTTGAAATGCATTCCCTTGTGGGAGGGGGCTTGCTCCCGAAGAGGCCGGCCTTGACTACATCAACCTCAAACGTCGCGAAACAACCACGGCTGACTAACCCGATGTTTGGCCTCAAACGTCGCAATCGCATCGCCGTCCTGCAAGGTCAGGCCGATATCGTCCAGACCGTTGAGCAGGCAATGCTTGCGAAACGCATCGATCTCGAAGCTGTACACCTTGCCATCCGGGCGGATCACGGTCTGCGCTTGCAGGTCGATCTGCAATTGATAACCCGGCTCGGCCTCAACCTGTTTAAACAGTTCATCAACTTCTGCGTCGCTGAGGATGATCGGCAGCAAGCCGTTCTTGAAACTGTTGTTGAAGAAGATGTCGGCATAGCTCGGCGCGATGATGCTGCGGAAACCGTACTCTTCCAGCGCCCACGGCGCGTGTTCACGGCTGGAGCCGCAGCCGAAGTTCTCGCGGGCCAGCAAAACGCTGGCGCCTTGATAACGCTCGGCGTTTAGGACGAAATCCTTGTTCAGTGGACGTTTGGAGTTGTCCTGATACGGCTGGCCGACATCCAGGTAACGCCATTCATCGAACAGGTTCGGACCAAAACCGGTGCGTTTGATCGACTTCAAAAACTGCTTTGGAATAATCTGGTCGGTGTCGACGTTGGCACGATCCAGAGGCGCGACAAGACCAGTGTGCTGGGTAAAAGCTTTCATGCTGCGCTCCTTCAGATCAATTCACGAACGTCGATAAAACGACCGTTCACTGCCGCTGCCGCCGCCATGGCCGGGCTGACGAGGTGGGTACGGCCACCGGCACCCTGACGGCCTTCGAAGTTACGGTTGGACGTCGAGGCGCAATGCTCGCCGGACTCCAGGCGGTCCGGGTTCATCGCCAGACACATCGAGCACCCTGGCTCACGCCATTCGAAACCGGCTTCGAGGAAAATCTTGTCCAGACCTTCGGCTTCAGCCTGGGCCTTCACCAGGCCCGAGCCCGGCACGACGATGGCCTGCTTGATGGTCGCGGCAACCTTGCGGCCCTTGGCGATCACCGCAGCGGCGCGCAGATCTTCGATCCGCGAGTTGGTGCAAGAGCCGATGAACACGCGATCAAGCTGGATGTCGGTGATCGCCTGATTGGCGGTCAACCCCATGTATTTCAGGGCGCGGACGATCGAGTCGCGCTTGACCAGATCCATCTCCTTGGCCGGATCCGGCACGTTCTGATCAACGGCCAAGACCATCTCCGGGGAAGTACCCCAACTGACTTGTGGCTTGATTTTCGCCGCGTCCAGCTCAACCACCGTGTCGAATTTGGCATCGGCGTCGGAGACCAGATCTTTCCAGGCTTCGACGGCCATGTCCCACTGCTCGCCTTTTGGCGCGAACGGGCGGCCCTTGACGTAGTCGATGGTCTTTTGGTCCGCCGCCACCAGGCCTACGCGGGCGCCGGCCTCGATGGACATGTTGCAGATGGTCATGCGGCCTTCGACGGACAAATCGCGAATCGCGCTGCCGGCAAATTCGATGGCATGGCCGTTACCACCGGCGGTGCCGATCTTGCCGATCACCGCGAGGACGATGTCCTTGGCGGTCACGCCGAACGGCAATTGGCCTTCGACGCGCACCAGCATGTTTTTCATTTTCTTGGCGACCAGGCACTGGGTGGCGAGGACGTGTTCGACCTCGGAAGTGCCGATACCGTGGGCCAGCGCGCCGAATGCGCCGTGGGTCGAGGTGTGCGAGTCGCCGCAGACCACGGTCATGCCCGGCAAGGTCGCGCCCTGCTCCGGGCTGATGACGTGGACGATGCCCTGGCGCACGTCGTTCATCTTGAACTCGACGATGCCGTACTCGTCGCAGTTGTCATCGAGGGTCTGCACCTGCAAACGCGAAACCTGATCGGCAATGGCCTCGATGCCGCCCTTGCGCTCCGGCGTGGTCGGTACGTTGTGGTCCGGGGTCGCAATGTTGGCATCGATGCGCCAAGGCTTGCGCCCGGCCAGACGCAGGCCTTCGAAGGCTTGCGGCGAGGTCACTTCGTGGATGATGTGACGATCGATATAGATCAGCGCAGAGCCATCGTCGCGCTGCTTGACCAAATGCGAATCCCAGAGCTTGTCGTAGAGCGTTTTGCCGGCCATCAGACGGTTCCTCATCAGCTTGTTTCTATGCCCTGGGCTTATCAATAACCCTTTGGCTTGTGAGGCCGATCCTATGGGGTTAGATTAAATAACTCAAATTCATATTTTTCATGCTTTGGATAACCAACTGGAATGCGACATGGACTTGGCTAACCTCAACGCTTTTATAGCCATCGCCGAGACCGGCAGTTTCTCCGGTGCGGGCGAACGCCTGCACCTGACGCAACCGGCGATCAGCAAACGCATCGCCGGTCTCGAGCAGCAATTGAAGGTGCGCCTGTTCGACCGACTGGGCCGTGAAGTCGGCCTGACCGAGGCCGGCCGCGCCTTGCTACCGCGGGCTTATCAGATGCTGAATGTGCTGGACGACACGCGTCGTGCCCTGACCAATCTGACCGGCGAAGTCGGCGGCCGCCTGACGCTCGCCACCAGTCACCACATAGGCCTGCACCGCCTGCCCCCTCTATTAAGGGAATTCACCCGGCGTTATCCGAAGGTGGCGCTGGATATTCAGTTCCTCGATTCGGAAGTGGCCTACGAGGAAATTCTTCACGGCCGCGCCGAACTGGCGGTCATCACCCTCGCGCCCGAGCCCCACGCGCTGGTGCATGCGATGCCGGTGTGGGACGACCCGCTGGATTTCGTGGTCGCCCCGGAACATTCGCTGATCAATAACGGCGCCGTCAGTCTGGCCGATATTGCCGGGCATCCGGCGGTGTTCCCCGGCGGCAACACCTTTACCCACCATATTGTGCAGCGTCTGTTCGAAGCCCAGGGCCTGACGCCGAACATCGCCATGAGCACCAACTACCTGGAAACCATCAAGATGATGGTCTCGATCGGTCTGGCCTGGAGCGTGCTGCCGCGCACCATGCTCGACGATCAGGTCGCAAGTATCGCTTTGCCGGGCATACAGCTCACTCGCCAGCTAGGCTATATCCTGCACACCGAACGGACGCTGTCGAATGCGGCAAAAGCCTTCATGGCCTTGCTGGATGCGCAAATCGATCGGCCAGGGACTCCGGGCTGACTTGTGCCACGCCGGTAAACCACCGTTTTTGTGCCTAACGCCCCACATCAGCTCAAGGCCCGTGATCAATGCCGAAATCTGTTGACCGAATTCCGCCGATGCCGCGCATCCAGGCCATCGACCCGCGTCATTCCGAGCAGAGCTGGGAGAGCGCGCCGCAATTGCTCGCCGCGCTCAATGGCGCCCGGCTCGGCGCCTGGTATTGGGACATCGAGCGCGGGCAGATCAGCTGGTCGCGCGGCACGCAGGCATTGTTCGGCTTCGATCCGCGGCAACCGTTGCCGCAGGATTTGGAATACCTCGACCTGCTGCCGCCGGAAGACCGTGCGAAGACCGTTCGCGCCTTTCACGCGGTGATTGCCGGCGCGCCGCTGGAACAAGCGATGCATCATCGCATTCGCTGGCCCGACGGCAGTCTGCACTGGCTGGAGGTCAGCGGCAGCCTGCTGCCGGACAAACACGGGCGCCCGCGAATGATCGGGGTGATTCGCGAGATCACCCAACAGCGTCAACGCGAGCAGGCCCTGAGCAGTTCGGAGAAACGTTTCGCGACACTTTTTCACCTGTGCCCGAATATGGTGCTGCTGACCCGTCAGGAAGACGGCCTGATCAGCGAGGCCAATCAGTATTTCGAAAGCCTTTTCGGCTGGCCAGTGCAAAGCGCGATTGGCCGCACCACGCTGGAACTGGGCCTGTGGGTGCACCCCGAGCAACGCGGTGAACTGGTGAAAAAAACCAAGGCCAAGGGCGATCTGGTCAGCATGGAAGTGCAGTTTCGTGCCAGCAACGGCCAGGTTCATGACGGTATTCTAAGCGCGCAAAAGGTCGAGCTTGAAGGGCAGCCGTACCTGCTGAGCACGTTCCTCGATACCACCGAGCGCAAAGCCGCCGAACTCGCGCTCAAAGACAGCCAGGAACGCCTCGATCTGGCGCTGGACTCGGCACAACTGGGCACCTGGGACTGGCACATCCCCAGCGGCATGCTCTATGGCTCGGCGCGGGCGGCGCAATTGCACGGGCTGGAGCCGATTCCGTTTCACGAATCCTTCGAAGCGTTTTTCGAGGGCGTACCGGGCGAGGAGCGCGACAGCATGCGCGATGCCTACCGCAGCCTGCGTGAAGGCCCGGCAGGCAATTACCAACTGACGTATCGCGTGCAACTGCCGGACGGCAGCTCGCGTTATCTGGAAAGCCGCGCCCGCCTCTATCGCGATGACAAGGGCGCGCCGTTGCGCATGGCCGGCACGCTGCTGGACATCACCGATCAGGTCGAGCGCGAACAGCGCCTGGTGGCCTCGGAAGAAAAATTCGCCACGCTGTTTCAGGTCAGCCCCGATCCGATCTGCGTCACGCGCCAGGAAACCGGCGAGTTCATCGAGATCAATTCCAGCTTTACCCAGACCTTCGGCTGGAGCGCCGCCGACGTCATCGGCCATACCGCCGAGGAAATCGGCCTGTGGGACGCTTCTGCAAAAAGTCTGCAACGCATCGAGCGGGTGATCCGCGAGCAAGGCCTGAGCAATGTCGCGATCATCGTCCAGCACAAGGACGGACAGTCGCTGACCTGCGTCATTTCCAGCCGACAGATCAGCGTCGGGGATCTGCCCTGCATCGTTACCACCCTGCGCGACATCACCCAGCAACAACGCTCGGAAGCCGCGCTCAAGGCCAGCGAAGAGAAATTCGCCAAGGCCTTTCACTCCAGCCCCGACGCGATCACCATCACCGAACGCGACACTGGCCGCTACCTGGAGGTCAACGACGGGTTCTGCCGCCTTACCGGATACCGCGCCGATGAAGTGCTGGGCAAAACCGTCTATCAGGTCGGCATCTGGGCCGAAGAAAAACAGCGCTCGGCCCTGCTCGCCGAATTGCAGATCAAGGGCCGCGTGCACCATCAGGAAATGCTCGGCCGCAACAAGCGTGGCGAACGGCTGACGGTGGAGGTCTCGGTCGAGCCGATCACGCTCAATGAAACCGCGTGCCTGTTGCTGACGGCACGGGACGTCAGCCTGCTGAAAAACGCCGAAGCGCAGATTCGCCACCTCGCCTATCACGACCCGTTGACCAACCTGCCCAACCGCGCGCTGCTGATGGATCGCCTGAGCCAGCAGATTGCCTTGCTCAAGCGCCACAATTTGCGCGGGGCCTTGCTGTTTCTCGACCTCGATCATTTCAAGCACATCAACGACTCGCTCGGTCACCCGGTGGGCGACACGGTGCTGAAGATCATCACCGCGCGACTCGAAGCCAGCGTGCGCATGGAAGACACCGTGGCGCGCCTGGGCGGTGACGAATTCGTCGTTTTGCTCAGTGGCCTGGAAGGCTCGCGCCATGAAGTCAGCACGCAGGTTCGTGCATTGGCCGACACCCTGCGCGAGCTGCTCTCCGAGCCGATGTTCCTCGATGGCCAGCGTCTGCAAGTGACGCCGAGCATCGGCGTGGCGCTGATCCCCGACCACGGCTCGACCCCGACTGACTTGCTCAAGCGCGCCGACATCGCCCTGTATCGGGCCAAGGATTCCGGGCGCAATACCACGCAGATGTATCACAACACCATGCAGAAAGCGGCCAGCGAAAGGCTGCGCATGGAGACCGATCTGCGCCTGGCGTTATCGCGCGGTGAGTTCAATGTGCACTTCCAGCCGCAGGTCGACGCCCGGGACAACCGCATCATCGGCGCCGAAGCACTGGTACGCTGGAACCACCCGGAACTCGGCGCGCAGTCGCCCACCGAATTCATCAAGGTGCTGGAGGACAGCGGCCTGATTCTGGAGGTCGGCACGTGGATTCTCGATGAAGCCTGCGAGGCGTTCAAACAGCTGATCGCGCTGCAATTGGTCGATCCGTTGAATTTCAGCCTGTGCGTGAATATCAGCCCGCGACAGTTCCGCCAGAACGATTTCGTCGAGCGTATCGAACACAGCATGAGCAGCCACGGCCTGCCCTGCTCGCTGCTGAAACTGGAGATCACCGAAGGCATCGTCATTCAGAATCTGGACGACACCATCGGCAAAATGCGCCGCTTGAAGAAACTCGGCGTCAGCTTCGCCATGGACGATTTCGGCACCGGCTATTCGTCGTTGACTTATCTGAAGCGCTTACCGGTGGACACGCTGAAAATCGACCAGTCGTTTATTCGCGACGCGACCACCGACTCCAATGTTGCGGAGATCATTCGCGCGATTGTCGCCATGGCGCGCAGCCTGGAGCTAGAGGTGATTGCCGAGGGCGTGGAAACCCCGGAGCAGTTGGCGTTCTTGCAGGGGCTGGACTGCCATTTGTATCAGGGCTATTTGCACAGCCGGCCGGTGGCGCTGGAGGACTTAAAGACGTTGCTCAAATAACGACCACAAAAAAGGGCGCCATCACTGGCGCCCTTCTTCTTGCCTGGCGTTATTGCAGAACCGCCTGCTGCGCTCCATTGATCGGGATGCGCTTGGCTTTCGCTTCTTCCGGAACCACTCGCAACAGGTCGATGCTCAGCAGACCGTTGCGCAGGTCGGCGGCCTTGATCTCGATATGATCGGCCAGACGGAAAGACAGCTTGAAGGCTCGCTGCGCGATGCCCTGATGCAGGAACGTGACGTTCTCGTCAGTGTCACGCTTGCCACCACTAATGGTCAGCACGCCTTTCTCGACTTGCAGGTCCAGGTCATCTTCCTGGAAGCCAGCGGCCGCGACGACGATACGGTATTGGTCATCACCGTGTTTTTCGACGTTGTAAGGAGGATAGCTGCTGCCTGGCTCGTTGCGCAGGGCGGTTTCGAACAGGTCGTTGAAACGGTCGAAACCTACCGAGGAACGGAACAGTGGCGCGAGAGAAAATGCAGTACTCATGGTTCAAATCTCCTGAAAACAATCAGCAAGGTTTTGTGTCTCCGCGACCCGAATTCGGCATCGCGTAACCCTTAGATAGGGACCGCTGTTTTGATTTCAAGAGATTTTTTTCAGATTTTTCAGGCGGCGTCGACGAGCGGCAATCCAAGTAAACGCGAGACGTGATCAGGCTCGGTTTCGCGGCGCAGAACGCTGAAAAGCTCGGTGGCTTCGGGATAATTACGCGTCAGCATGGCCAGCCATTGCTTGAGGCGACCGGGCGATTGACGCGCGGTCATCTGCGCCTTGGCCTGCAGCCAGAAATCCTGAATCAAAGGCATCAGTTCGTTCCAGGTCATCTCGACGACCTCTTCTCCGGCGCGGGCCGCAGCGATCTGGCGGGCCAGATCCGGGCGCGAGACCAGACCTCGACCGAGCATGATGTCTTCCACGCCGCTGATCTCGCGGCAACGACGCCAGTCTTCGACACTCCAGATATCGCCGTTGGCGAACACCGGCACCTTGACCACGTCCTGCACACGCGGGATCCACTCCCAGTGAGCGGGGGGTTTGTAGCCGTCCACTTTGGTCCGCGCATGGACCACGATGTGCTCGGCGCCACCTTCGGCCAGCGCCGTGGCGCAGACCAGCGAGCCGTCCGGGCTGTCGAAACCCAAGCGCATTTTCGCGGTGACGGGTATGTGTGCAGGCACGGCGCGACGGACGTGCTCGACGATCTGGTTAAGCAGCTCCGGCTCCTTGAGCAGCACCGCACCGCCACGGGACTTGTTGACGGTCTTGGCCGGGCAGCCGAAATTCAGGTCGATGACTTCCGAGCCAAGTTCGCAGGCCAGCGCAGCGTTTTCCGCCAGACACACCGGATCGGACCCCAGCAATTGCACGCGCAATGGCACACCGGACGCGGTGCGGGCGCCATTGAGCAGCTCCGGGCCGAACTTGTGGAAATACGCCGGTGTGAGTAACTGATCGTTGACCCGAATAAATTCGGTCACGCACCAGTCAATGCCGCCAACGCGGGTCAGCACGTCGCGAAGGATGTCGTCGACCAACCCTTCCATGGGCGCCAGAGCAATTTGCATGGGAAAACACTACTTGAAGAAAAACGTGCGGCAGTTTACTGGATATCGCGCAAACCCGCAGATCCCATGTAGGAGTGAGCCTGCTCGCGATAGCGATGTATCTGCCACATATGCATCGACTGATACACCGCGATCGCGAGCAGGCTCACTCCTACCATTTAGATTTGAGCTGTATCCGGGAGCTGTATCGCCGGACCATAGCCTTCGATGAACTCCGCCGGCATACGCTTGGGCTTGCCGGTCGAGAGCTCGATGCAGACGAAAGTGGTCTGGGCACGCAGCAGCGTGGCGTTGTCGCTCGGACGCTTGAGCTGGAAATGCCGGGTCATTTTCAGGCGCTGATCCCAGTCGACGATCCAGGTCGCCAATTGCAGCTCGTCGCCTTCGTAGGCCGCGGCCAGATAATCGATTTCATGACGCACCACGGCCATCGCCCGATCCAGTCGCCGATATTCGACCAGATCCAGCCCCAGGCGCTGCGAATGGCGCCACGCGCAGCGTTCAAGCCAGGTCACGTAGACCGCGTTGTTCGCATGGCCCAGCCCGTCGATATCCTCGGCGCCCACTTGCAAATCAATGGTAAACGGCGTTGCCCGATCCCAGCCCATGCCCCACTCCCGGTCATTTGATTCAACCGGGGCAGTGTAACGGAGCTCACGCCGATTGGCGCGCCTGAAGGCTGCGACCGGCCAGCAGTGATAACACGCCATCAATCACTCGCGGGTCGGCCAGTACGCGCTGATGACCGCCGCCCTCGAGGCGCAGCAAGCGGCTGTCGAACCAGGCTTCATGAATCAATTGCGACTCCTTGACCGAGACGAAATTGTCGTCCTCGGCATGGACAATCAGGCCGGGCATGTCGAGCTGATAATGCGTGACATCCAATGTGGCCGCGCGCATGCCGACATCCTGCTCGACCTGTCGAATGAAGGCGGAACGGGCTCTGGGCGGCATGCCGACATGACGGGCGAAACCGCGCAGCACGCCAAGGATCCGCGACGGCGCGGCGATACTGACGAGGGTTTCGGTGCGCAGGCCCAACTGCACGGCGAGCATCGCGCTGGCACCGCCCATGGAGTGGCCGATGACGGCTTGCAGCGGCGGCAATTCGGCAGCCGCTTCGAGCATGGCGCGGGCGAACAGCACCACGTTGGCTTCTCGCCCGGGTGAGCGGCCGTGAGCCGGGCCATCGAGCGCGACGACGGTATAGCCGGCATCGACCAGAGCGATGATCAGCGAAGCGAATTGCGTCGGCCGCCCTTCCCAGCCGTGCATCAGCAACACCGTGGGGCCTTGACCCCAGCGCAGCGCCGACAGGCCAAAACGCAAAGTGATGCGCTCGGAACTGGCCAGCAATGGCAGCTCCCAGTCACGCAGTGGCAGCGCACGCGGCGTCATGAACGCCAGACGCATTTTGCTTGCCACCAGTTTCGGTGCAAACCAGCCCAAGGTGCCGTTAACGCCACGAATCCACTTCAACGTGTTCATCGCTCTCTCCTCAGGCGTGCTGCCTTCAGGTCAACGCACCGCCGACTTGGCGGCGCGCAGCAATCGATCGGATAACTCGCCAGGGCCCAACGCTCTTGCCAGCGCCAGACCACCTACCATCAGCGCGACATCGGCCAGCGCCTTGTCGGTGTCTTCAGGACTGGCCGCCAGTTGCGCCACCATCAACTCCATGTGCTCGTTCAGCGCCAGACGGAACGACTCCGGCAAACGCCCCAGCTCACCGATCGAAGCCGGAATCGGGCAAGCCGCCTCGCTGGAGTCGCGATGCTTGCGCGACAGGTAGAAGGCAGCGACCAGGGCGCGACGCTCTTCACCGGTCAGATCGGCATCCATGTCGGCAATCAGGTCGCGACGCCGGCCCAGCAGTTGTTTGAACGCTTCGAGCATCATCGCGTCCTTGCTTTCGAAGTGCGCATAAAAGCCTCCCACCGTGAGGCCGGCTGCGCCCATCACTTCGCCCACGCTCGGGTCTGCCGGGCCACGCTGGATCAGGGCGGCGCTGGCAGCCTTGAGGATGCGTTCGCGGGTTTGAGCTTTTTTATCGTTCATCGTTGCCTCCGAATATTACGACTAGAATATTATTCGCATAATAATATTCCGCAAGTCAAGAATATGACCGCTGGTCTGAAGCACAGTGTAGGGAGAAAGGAGAATTGGCCAAACGCCAGACAAACAAAAGGGCCATTCAATAATTGAATGACCCTTATAAATCCCGCAGAGCGGGTAATCGTGGCGTCCCCTAGGGGACTCGAACCCCTGTTACCGCCGTGAAAGGGCGGTGTCCTAGGCCACTAGACGAAGGGGACACAAACCCTTCTATACAACTGATCAGTGCTGAGTGCTGATCGATTCAAGGCCGGTGTGGCCAGACCTTGAACTGTAAAATTGGTGGAGCTAAGCGGGATCGAACCGCTGACCTCCTGCATGCCATGCAGGCGCTCTCCCAGCTGAGCTATAGCCCCGGATTTTTCGCCTCGCGGCGGAGTGAAGTCTTGCAACATCACTTCTGTAAAACTGGCGTCCCCTAGGGGACTCGAACCCCTGTTACCGCCGTGAAAGGGCGGTGTCCTAGGCCACTAGACGAAGGGGACGCAAACCCTTCTATACAACTGATCAACGCTGAGTGTTGATCGCTTCAAGGCCGGTGTGGCCAGGCCTTGAAGTGTAAATTGGTGGAGCTAGACGGGATCGAACCGTCGACCTCTTGCATGCCATGCAAGCGCTCTCCCAGCTGAGCTATAGCCCCTCATCGTTGATGTCATCGCTGAGGACGGGGCGAATCTTAAGGGCGTATCAAAAGTCTGTCAAACTTATTTTTGAAAAATTTCAAAGTTTTTTGTCGGGATTACAATCACTTACCGCCCTCCCCCGTAAATTCGGGAGAAACGCCGAACGCAGGATCAAAAGATCGCGGCCTTCGGCAGCCCCTACAGAGACACAAAAGCCATCAGGCGATGGCGCCCAACAGTTTTTCCCATTCCTTGTTTTCTTTCTTCGACACGCCGCCCAACAGGTCAATCGCCTGACGCAAGCGGAAACGGGTGAGATCCGGGCCGAGGATTTCCATCGCGTCGAGCACCGACACCGAGCTTGCCTGGCCGGTGATCGCGGCGAACATCAGCGGCATCGCATCGCGCAGTTTCAGCTCCAGGGATTCGACCACCGCCTGAATCGTCGCGGTGATGTTGTCCTTTTCCCACTGACGCAGGCTTTCCAGCTTCCACAGGATCAACTGCATCAACTGACGAACCTGATCGCCCGAGAGCTTTTTCGATTCAAACAGCTTGGCGTCCGGGTTGACGCCACCGGCAAAGAAGAACCCGGCCAACGGCGCGACCTGGCTGAACGTCTCGACGCGGCCCTGTACGTGCGGGGCGATTTTCATCATGTAGTCGGCATTGAATGCCCATTTTTGCACGCGTGCGGCAAACTCTTCGACCGGCAGGTCGCGCAGCCACTGGCCGTTGAGCCACGACAGCTTCTCGATGTCGAAAATCGGCCCGCCGAGGGACACGCGCTTGAGGTCGAAGTTGTCGACCATTTCCTGCAGCGAGAACTTCTCGCGCTCGTCCGGCATCGACCAGCCCATGCGCCCCAGGTAGTTGAGCATCGCTTCGGGCATGAAACCCATACGCTCGTAGAATGTCACCGAGGTCGGGTTCTTGCGCTTGGACAGCTTGCTCTTGTCCGGGTTACGCAGCAGTGGCATGTAGCACAGCTCCGGCTGTTCCCAGCCGAAGTATTCGTACAAAAGAATCAGTTTCGGCGCCGATGGCAGCCATTCTTCGCCGCGCAGGACGTGGGTGATGCCCATCAGGTGGTCGTCAACCACGTTGGCGAGGAAGTACGTCGGCAGGCCGTCGGTCTTCATCAGCACTTGCATGTCCATGCGATCCCACGGGATCTCGACATCGCCACGCAGCATGTCCGACACCACGCAAACGCCCTCGCTTGGCACTTTCATGCGGATCACGTGGGGTTCGCCGGCAGCCAGACGGGCAGCGACTTCTTCCTTCGACAGCAGCAGCGCGCGGCCGTCGTAGCGCGGGGTTTCGCCGCGAGCCATTTGCTCGGCGCGCATCTGATCGAGTTCTTCAGCAGTGCAGAAGCATGGGAACGCGTGCCCCATGTCGACCAGTTGCTGGCAGTACTTCTGATAGATGTCGCCGCGTTCGCTCTGCCGGTACGGGCCGTGCGGGCCGCCGACGTCCGGGCCTTCGCTCCAGTCGATGCCGAGCCAGCGCAGCGCGTCGAAAATCTGCTGTTCGGACTCGCGGGTCGAACGCAACTGGTCGGTGTCTTCGATGCGCAGGATGAACTCACCGCCATGCTGCTTGGCAAAGCAGTAGTTGAACAATGCGATGTAAGCGGTACCTACGTGGGGGTCCCCGGTAGGCGATGGCGCGATGCGAGTGCGGACGGTGGTCATGGCATGTCTCGAAAAAATGAAGAGCAGAACAATCAAGCGGCGAATGGTAACAGGCGAGACCTGCCCGGCTCCAGCGGGCAGGGTATTTAAGCCAGACATGGGTCGCCGCTCTACCGAGTCGCCGCCATTCGCGAGCAGGCTCGCTCCCACAGGGCCTGTGCAGATTGCCCTTGTGGGAGCGAGCTTGCTCGCGAAGGCGCCGGGTCAAACGACGCAGATCAAACGGTCAGCAATCGTTCGCGCAGTTTGGCAATCTCATCACGCATCTGCGCCGCTGCCTCAAATTCCAGATCGCGCGCCAGTTGATACATTTTCTCTTCCAGCGCACGAATGCGTTTGGCGATTTCGCTCGGCGAACGCAGCTCGGCTTCGTACTTGGCGTTTTCTTCGGCAGCCTTGGCCATGCCTTTGCGCTTCTTGCTGCGCGACCCCGGCACGGTGGCGCCTTCCATGATATCGGCGACGTCCTTGAACACGCCTTTCGGGGTGATGCCGTGTTCGAGGTTAAAGGCAATTTGCTTATCGCGACGGCGCTCGGTCTCGCCAATCGCGCGCTCCATCGAGCCGGTCATGCGATCGGCATACAGAATCGCCCGACCATTGAGGTTACGCGCGGCACGGCCGATGGTCTGAATCAATGAACGCTCGGAACGCAGAAACCCTTCCTTGTCCGCATCGAGAATCGCCACCAGCGACACTTCCGGCATGTCCAGGCCTTCACGCAGCAAGTTGATCCCCACCAGTACGTCGAACGTGCCGAGGCGCAGATCGCGGATGATCTCGACGCGCTCGACCGTGTCGATGTCCGAGTGCAGATAACGTACGCGCACGCCGTGGTCGGCGAGATAATCAGTGAGGTCTTCGGCCATGCGCTTGGTCAGCGTGGTCACCAGCACGCGCTCTTCGATCGCCACCCGCTTGGTGATTTCCGAGAGCAAATCGTCGACCTGAGTCAGCGCTGGCCGCACCTCGATCTGCGGGTCGACCAGCCCGGTCGGCCGCACCACTTGCTCGACCACGCGCCCGGCGTGTTCAGCTTCATAGTTGCCCGGCGTCGCCGAGACGAAAATGGTCTGTGGGCTGACCCCTTCCCACTCGTCGAAACGCATGGGCCGGTTGTCCAGCGCCGACGGCAAGCGGAAGCCGTATTCGACCAGCGTCTCCTTGCGCGACCGGTCGCCCTTATACATGGCGCCAACCTGCGGCACGCTGACGTGGGATTCGTCGATGACCAGCAAGGCGTCCGCCGGCAGGTAATCGTAAAGGGTTGGCGGCGCAGCGCCGGACGGGCGCCCGGACAGATAACGCGAGTAGTTTTCGATGCCATTGCAGTAGCCCAGTTCGAGGATCATCTCCAGATCGAAACGGGTGCGTTGCTCCAGGCGCTGGGCCTCCACCAGTTTATTGTTGCTGCGCAGGTATTCGAGACGCTCCTGCAACTCGACTTTGATCCCTTCGATGGCGTCGAGCAGGGTTTCCCGCGGCGTCACATAGTGGCTCTTCGGATAGAAGGTGAAGCGCGGCATTTTGCGGATGACTTCGCCGGTCAGCGGGTCGAACGCGGAAATGCTCTCTACCTCGTCATCGAACAACTCGATGCGGATCGCTTCCAGGTCGGATTCCGCCGGGTAGATGTCGATCACATCGCCACGTACGCGGAAGGTCGCACGGGCAAAGTCCATGTCGTTGCGGGTGTACTGAAGGTCAGCCAGCCGGCGCAGCAGCGCACGCTGATCGAGCTTGTCGCCGCGATCGACGTGCAAGACCATCTTCAAGTAGGTTTCCGGACTGCCCAGACCGTAGATGCACGACACCGTGGTGACGATGATCGCGTCTTTGCGCTCCAGCAACGCCTTGGTCGCGGACAGACGCATCTGCTCGATGTGGTCGTTGATCGACGCATCCTTCTCGATGAAGGTGTCGGATGACGGCACATAAGCTTCGGGCTGGTAATAGTCGTAATAGGAAACGAAGTATTCGACGGCGTTGTTGGGGAAGAATGCCTTGAACTCGCCATACAACTGCGCGGCGAGAGTCTTGTTCGGCGCCAACACCAGCGTCGGACGCTGTACCTGCGAGATGACGTTGGCGATGCTGAAGGTCTTGCCCGAACCGGTCACACCAAGCAGCGTCTGGTGCGCCAGCCCGGCTTCAATGCCTTCGACCAACTGGCGAATGGCTTCCGGCTGATCGCCGGCGGGATCGAAGCGGGTGACTAGCTGGAATTCCGACATACACACCTCTGGAATCGCGGCGTTCCGCCTCAGACGGAGCACCACGAGGACGACCGCAAACGACCGATGTCGCGCAAGAAAAAACCTGGATTGTGCTTAATGTGGTGGCGATTGCCCGGCCTTTCAAGGCAAACGTCCTACATCCGGTAAAGACTCTGACAAAGACAATCGACTAACGGTCAAGAAATAATCGGAAAAACTTACCGTAAAAGCCGATTCGCCTGTCGCCATTGCGCGGTGATGGCCTCTATACTAGCTCCCCGTTTGTGCACCGCTCTAGTGCATTCGGCTGGAGCGCGACACGTCCCTCCACTCTCCATTCAGAGCCGCCGTAATAATGAGCCTGTTCTCCGCTGTCGAAATGGCACCCCGCGATCCAATCCTGGGCCTCAACGAAGCATTCAACGCCGATACCCGGACCACCAAGGTCAATCTGGGCGTGGGTGTTTACTGCAACGAAGAGGGGCGAATTCCACTGCTGCGCGCGGTGATCGAAGCCGAGGCGATTCGCGTCGCTCAACACGCTTCGCGCGGCTACCTGCCGATTGACGGCATCGCCGCCTACGATCAGGCCGTGCAGAAGCTGCTGTTTGGCAACGACTCGCCGCTGATCAGCGCCGGTCGGGTCATCACCACTCAGGCAGTCGGCGGGACCGGCGCACTGAAAATCGGTGCCGACTTCCTCAAGCAGCTGCTGCCCGACGCCGTGGTCGCGATCAGTGACCCGAGCTGGGAAAACCATCGCGCACTGTTCGAAACCGCTGGTTTCCCGGTGCAGAACTACCGCTACTACGACGCGGCCACCCACGACGTCAACCGTGCCGGCATGCTCGACGACCTCAACGCCCTGCCGAACGGCTCTGTCGTTGTTCTGCACGCTTGCTGCCACAACCCGACTGGCGTCGACCTGACCCCGGCGGACTGGAACAAGGTGCTGGAAGTAGTCAAGACCAAAGGTCACGTGCCGTTCCTCGACATGGCTTATCAGGGCTTTGGCGACGGCATCGACGAAGACGCTGCGGCCGTGCGCCTGTTCGCGGAATCCGGTCTGACTTTCTTCGTCTCGAGTTCGTTCTCCAAATCGTTCTCGCTGTACGGCGAGCGTGTGGGCGCGTTGTCGATCATCAGCGAGTCGAAAGAAGAAAGCGCACGTGTGCTGTCGCAGGTCAAACGCGTGATCCGCACCAACTACTCCAACCCGCCGACCCACGGCGCCAGCATCGTTGCCGCCGTGCTGAACAGCCCGGAACTGCGCGCACAGTGGGAAGCGGAACTGGCCGAGATGCGCCTGCGCATTCGTGGCATGCGCACGCAGATGGTCGATCTGCTGGCGGAGAAAGCGCCGGGCCGCGACTTCAGCTTCGTCGGTCGCCAGCGTGGCATGTTCTCCTACTCCGGCCTGACCACTGAACAGGTGCATCGCCTGCGCAACGAGTTCGGCATCTATGCCCTGGACACCGGCCGCATCTGCGTGGCGGCGCTGAACCAGAGCAACATCAAGGCCGTGACGGATGCGATTGTTCAGGTCATCTGATTTCGCGGCGTGATGAAAAACGGGAAGCCTTGATGGCTTCCCGTTTTTTGTTTGTGTCTGGAAACGTCCCACAACCTCTAGACTGCACAGAGCTTTAACTGTGGGAGCGGGCTTGCTCGCGAAAGCGGTCTGTCAGCCAAAAATGGATTGACTGACCTACCGCATTCGCGAGCAAGCCCGCCCCCACAATTGGTTTTTGTGTACGCCCTGCATTTTTGATGAGAACCCACATGAAAAACGACAACCTGCGTGCCGACCGTGACGAACTGGAGGATTTCATTCCCCGTGTGTCGGCCAAACGGGAAAAAAGCCTGGTCCTGCAAATCGCCACCGGGGTTTTCCTCGGCGGCCTGGCGCTGTGGCTGGTGCAACTGGCGGCCACGGCCGCTTACGCCAGGCTGATGCTCGGCACGATTACCTTTGGCGGTTAAGCCAACTCGGTCGCGCGCTGACTCGCGGCGTCGTCATAGACGACATACAGCGATTCGGCAATCTGGCTCTTGATGGCTTTGGTGCTCTCAAGACCGAGCACGAAACCTTCGGCCTTGCCGCCGGCGCGGTTCAATTCTTCGGCGGTGCTTGCCTGAGTGATCGCGTCGAAGAGTTTTTCGGCGTGTGGGCCGACGCCTTTTGGCAGGCTGATCTGCGTGATGCTCATACGGATACCTCGGTGATACAAATGAACTGACTCATGGCGCGTACCTTTTCGGCGAATGGCCGGCAGCGCGTGTGACCACTTCCGGGTGGCCATGGTAGACCTCCGGTGCCGCTCTGGTAAGCGCCAATCGCTGACAAAACGCCGTCCGTCCCGACGAATCGCAAAAGGTGTTATTCGGAGCTTGACTTCTCTTTTTGAATCAGTAACATACGCACCAATTCCGCAATAGCTCAGTTGGTAGAGCAAATGACTGTTAATCATTGGGTCCCTGGTTCGAGTCCAGGTTGTGGAGCCAAATAGCAAAGCCCCTGAATTGAAAGATTCAGGGGCTTTTTTGTGGGCGCTCCAAAAGATCAAAACATCGACAATAAAAAGGGCCGATCAGTACTTAACAGATCGGCCCTTTTTTCAGACGCCGCGGTCAGACATGTTCGCTGCTTTTCGCCTGCGCTTTCGGTGCGCCATGCCCATGATCGTGCTCCGAATCCACCTCGATCACCGGCACTTCCTTGCCGTCGCAGTCATGCAGCTTGCCGTCGCTGAAGTAGTCGCCTTCACGCAGCGCAGCCAGATCGCGATAACGCAGGGTTCGCTCTTCCGCCGCGGCAAACACAGACTGCTGATCCGAGTTGCCAGCGGTAAAGTGGTTGAACGCCAGGTTGAGCAGGATCGCCATGATCGCCGACGAGCTGATGCCGGAGTGGAAAATCGTCGCGAACCAGCTCGGGAACTGGTCGTAGAAGTTCGGCGCAGCAATCGGAATCATGCCGAAACCGATCGACGTGGCGACGATGATCAGGTTGACGTTATTGCGGTAGTCAACCTTCGACAGCGTACGAATGCCGCTTGCTGCTACGGTACCGAACAGCACGATACCGGCGCCGCCGAGGACCGACGTCGGCACAGCAGCAATCACCCTTCCCATGAATGGCAACAGGCCAAGGATTACCAGAAACAGACCGCCGGTGGCGACCACGAAACGGCTCTTGATCCCGGTCACCGCCACCAGCCCGACGTTCTGGGCGAAAGCGCTCTGGGTGAAGGAACCGAAGATCGGCGCAAACATGCTCGACAACATGTCGGCGCGCAGGCCATTGCCCAGACGTTTTGAATCAACCTTGGTTTCGATGATTTCGCCGACCGCCAGAATGTCCGCCGAGGTTTCCACCAGCGTCACCATGACCACAATGCACATCGACAGAATCGCGGCGAAGTGGAAGGTGGGCATGCCGAAGTGGAACGGCGTCGGGAAGCCGAACATGGGACCTGTGGTGACGCTGGAGAAATCCGCCATGCCGAGGAACACCGCCAGCACCGTGCCGATCACCATCGCCAACAGGATCGACAAGCGCGAAATGGTTGCACTGCCGACCTTGCTCAGCAGCAACACCAGCACCAGCGTGACCGCCGCCAGACCGATGTTCTGCATGCTGCCAAAATCCGGCGCATGGCTGTTACCGCCCATGGCCCAGCGGGCGGCCACCGGCATCAACGTCAGGCCGATGGTGGTGATGACAATGCCAGTGACCAACGGCGGAAAGAACTTGGTGATGCGTGAGAACACCGGCGTGATCAGCAAGCCGATCAACGAAGCGGCAATCACCGCGCCCAGCACCGACTGAAAGCCGCCCTCCCCGCCACTGCTGACGATCGCGACCATGGTCGCCACGCCGGAGAACGACACGCCCTGTACCAGCGGCAACTGACAACCAAAAAACGGCAGGCCCAGGGTTTGCAGCAGCGTCGCCAGCCCCCCCGCAAACAATGAAGCAGCAATCAACAAGCCGATGTCCGCCGGCGACAAACCGGCCGCCTGGCCAATGATCAGTGGCACCGCAACGATACCGCCGTACATCGTCAGAACATGTTGCAGGCCGTAAGCCATATTCGCGCCGACCCCGAGATTTTCATCCTCGGGCCGTTGGTGTGAAACATGGGGCGTTTTCATGGTGGGGGGTTCCCTGGTTTTTGTTATGCGCACACTGTATTCAATACTCGGGACAAATGTCCATAGAGTTGTATACAACTTATCAGTCACATAATGGTTAGCTAGCCACCCAACCTTCCAGCCTGCGGTTTGCGCCCGCACAAATCCGGCAACACATCCCCGACTGCGCCAGCGCACCTGCCCACTAGGCTGAAGTGTTCATGGCGACCGACGGCGCGGTCCCGCCCTTCTCTATACATATAAAGTATGCATAATGAAGTCATTCGACATTCAGTACGACAAAAGCAAGAACGCAGCCAACAAACTCAAGCACAAAGGCATCAGCCTCGCCGAAGCCGAACCGGTCTTCTACGACGAACGCGCGATCACCCTTGAGGACAGCGACCATGACGAACAACGCTGGATCACCCTTGGCCTCGATGGCAAAGGACGCTTGCTGGTCGTTGCATACAGCTATCGCGCAGCCAATGTGGTTCGAATCATTTCTGCACGTGCCGCCAGTCCGAGCGAACGGCGCGCGTATTTTCCGGAGGCTTGACCGATGAACGATGAATATGACTTTTCCCAGGGCAAACGCGGTGCCGTGGCGTCCAGCAAAGGTAAAAGGCGCATTACCATCATGCTTGACGATGCGGTGATCGAGGCGGCGCGTGCAGTCGCCGAAAACGAGGGTTTTGGTTATCAGACAGTGATCAACAACACGCTGCGCCATGCCCTGCTGGAAAACCCTCGCCAGCAGACCGACGCGGAGAATGGCGAGGTGTCCGGGCAGTTTAAAAAAGGCATTACGGCCGCTGACCTCAAGAGCCTCGAGAGAAAACTGTCGGCGGCCATCGGCGAAATCCGCCGCGTGCTGGAACCAGACGTGAAGCCCTAGGCAGACACTCGCGCGATCACCTGCGCCAGCGATTGCCGCATTGACGGCGAATCAGCCACCTGCAGGCCAAACTCGCGCGCCAGCAATTCAATCAACTCATCGACCTGCGTCACGTCGCGCCGCTCACTCTCATCACCGATGCGATGAAGGGCGAAGCTGCCATTGTTCAGCGTCTTGCGCCAGCCCTCCCCGGTGCGCGCGACCATTAATCGCTGGGCAAACGGTGAGTCTGGGTGCGTCGAGACGTACCAGTTGCCGACGGTGTAATCGACGTCTTCCTGGCGTTGCAGGTCGAACAGGTACATCGGCCGCCATTCGCCCGCGACGTTGGCGTGCAACATATAGCCGTCGGCCTGTTTTTCGATGCGATAAGGTTCGTGAGGGGTGGGTTGCACGGCTTCCGTGTCGAGCATCAGCGGTGCGGTCGGCACCATGCCGCCGAAGCCGACGTCAGTGATATAGCGAACACCGTCGAGGGTGACCAGGCTCAAGCGGTGAGTCCGCGCCGTCCAACTGCCTTCAGGCTGATTCATCACCACGCGCCCGCTGATTGCGCGAACGTCGAAGCCCAGTTCAAGCAACAGGGTGAAAAACAGCTTGTTGAGCTCGTAGCAGTAACCGCCGCGACCACCCAACAGGATTTTTTCTTCAATTGACGGCAAATCGATCAACACCGGCGCGCCAGTAACCGTGGCCAGGTTTTCGAAAACAAACACAGCGGTGTGGCGCAACTGTAACTGGCGCAGGGTAGCCAGCGTCGGCGATGGAGGCGCATCAAAACCCAGGCGTTGCAGGTACAGCTTCAGGTGGGTCAGGCGTGGCTCGCTCATTGCTCGGTCCTTATGCAGGGGGCGTTGATAGACACCCTGTATACGGGATCGAGCGGGGTTTTCGACAATTGATTTCGCCAATCAACCGCTCAGCGTTTTTTACGCGAGCCGATACGAATCCACGTCGGCGCATGATCACTGGCGTGCGGTTCGTTGCGCACCCAGGCATCGACTCCCGCCTCGTGCAAATACGGACTCAGCGCCGGGTTCAGCAAAAGATGGTCGATGCGCAGGCCGGAGTTGGTTTGCCAGTGCTGGCGGAAATAATCCCAGAAGGTGTAGAGGCGTTCCTCGGGATACAAATGCCGCAGCGAATCGGTCCAGCCTTGATCCAGCAGACGTTGATAACACTCGCGACTTTGCGGTTGCAGCAAGGCGTCCTTGAGCCAGGAACGGGTATTGTAGATGTCCATGTCAGTAGGCACGACGTTGTAGTCACCGGCCAGCACCACCGGGTGATCGCTGCTTTGCAGGTCTTCCGCGTAGCTGATCAACCGCTCGAACCAGGCCAGCTTGTACTCGAATTTCGGCCCCGGCTGCGGATTGCCATTGGGCAAGTACAGGCAACCGACCAGCACCCCGTGCACCGCCGCTTCGATATAGCGGCTCTGGGCGTCGTCTGGATCGCCGGGCAGCCCGCGCCGGCTCTCCAGCGGTTGTGCATCCCGCGCCAGAATCGCCACACCGTTCCACGACGCCTGGCCTTGCCAGATCGCCCCGTAACCCGCCGCTTCGAGCTCGGCTGCCGGAAACGCGCTGTCCACCGATTTCAGTTCTTGCAGGCATGCGATGTCCGGTTGCTCACGCTCCAGCCACGCCAGCAGATTCGGCAGCCGCGCGCGCAGGCCGTTGACGTTGAACGTGGCAATGCGCAGGTTTTTCATCGTTCGCCGCTCCTGTCAGGGGGATTGCACTTCTGACCCCCTAACCGTTGCGCAGGTTGCATTCAATCACCACGGCCAGCCCTCAGGCGCGATTGCGCAGCCACTGCAAGAAGCCTCTTTTCGGCGCAACGGCTGGCGCTTCTTCGGTGAGCGATTGCGCCTTGTGCAGACGAAAATCGAGCAACGCCTGCATGGCATCGTGGATGTCATGGCGGGCGTCCAGGCACGGCTTCAGGTATGACTTTTCGATGCGATACAAGGTGCAAAACGTCTTCGCCGTAAAGTCGGCAGGCAGCGCCGTGTCGCTGAGAATCCCCGCCTCCCCGATCACTTCGCCCGGCCCCATGCGCCCGGACTCCAGCGCTGTGCCGTGCCGCTTCAACGTCACCGAGACCACGCCGGACTCGATAATGAACAAATGATCGCTGACCTCCCCGCCCGCCAGAAGGGTCTCGCCGGCGCGGAACGTCTGCAGGGTCATGTTCTGGCTGAAGGTGTCTTTTTCTTCCTCACGCAGCGTGGAAAAAATCGGCGAACTGTCGAGCAGTGCCCGTGGCCGCGACAGCGTAGACGCTGTACTGGCTTCATTGCTGGACAGCAGATTGACCCCGGACGCCTGCAAGTGGCGGTAAGCCAGATCGAACAACTGATTGCGCACTGCGCGCTTCTCGCCCATCGAGGCGACGAAACCACTGATTTCGTATTCCGCGCCGCTGCTGCCAGAGCTTTTCAGCGCGACACTCGGCGCCGGACTGTCGAGCAACTGGCGGCACCCTTGCATGGCCCGCTCCAGCGCCTCGATCACCGAGCTGGGCCGCGCATGCGGGCTGACTTGCACGCCGACCGCGACGCCAAACATGTTGCTCGGCCGACTGAAGTTGATGATCTTGGCCTTGGCCGCCAGCGAATTGGGAATCACCGCCATGCTGCCCTGACTGGTTTGCAGACGTGTGGCGCGCCAATCGATATCGGTGACCCGGCCTTCGGTGCCGTCGATGGAAATCCAGTCATCGAGCTGATAGGGCTTGGTGGTGTTGAGGACGATGCCGGAAAACACATCGCTCAAGGTGCTCTGCAAGGCCAGGCCGACAATGATCGCCAGCGCGCCCGACGTCGCCAGCACGCCTTTGACCGGCAGGTCCAGCACGTAGGCCAGCGCGGCAATAATCGCGATGAGGAAAATCACGGCGCCAAGCAAATCCTGCAACAGCCGTCCGGTGTGGCCGACCCGCTGCATCATCACTGCGCCGATCAACACCGTCAGGGTCCGCGCGCCGAACAGCCACCAACCGATCTGCAACGCCGTCGCCGCCAGGTGCAGCGGCACGTTGTCGGCCCACGGTGCCGGCTCCATCGGATTCAGGCCTTCGTTGAACAGGACGATGCTGAACAGGGTAAAAATCAGCACCCGCACCAACAGCTTCCACTCGCTGCCTCGGGAACTGATCAGACGCCAGAATCCAAGGTCGAGGAGGATCAGGACAAATGCGCAAAACAGCGGATGTTCGGTCAGCAAAGACAACATCAAACCACTCCGACGAAGGCCAATCGCGAGAAGATCGCACAGATTGAGCCAGTGTAGGAGCAATTGATTTCAGCGGATGAACACCCGCACAAAAACACCGCAAAACAACTGTGGGAGCGGGCTTGCTCGCGAAGGCGTCGTGTCAGTCGATGTGTCTGTGACTGTTCCACCGCATTCGCGAGCAAGCTAGCTCCCACATTGGGTTTTGGGGTGTGTCAGGTGACTGCCCCTGGCTGTGACTCAGGCCTGCATCCGGCCAAAGCGGCCCGACTGGAAGTCGGCGAATGCCTGGTGGATTTCCTGCTCGGTGTTCATCACGAACGGGCCATGGCCGACGATCGGTTCGTCGATCGGCTCGCCGCTGAGCAACAGCACTACCGCTTGTTGGCTGGCCTGGAGGGTCAATCGATCGCCATCACGCTCGAAGAGCACTAACTGCCCTTCCCCCACCGATTCCGCGCCGTTGACCTGCACCGAACCTTTCAATACCACCAGCGCGGTGTTGCGCCCATCGTGCAGTTCCAGCGTCAGCAACTTGCCGGCGTTCAGGCGCAAGTCCCAGACGTCGATGGGCGTAAACGTGCGCGACGGACCTTTATGGCCTTCGAACTCACCGGCGATCAGACGCAGGCTGCCAGCGTTGTCCTTGAGCGCAATGCGCGGGATATCGCTGTCGAGGATGGTCTGGTAGCCCGGCGCGGCCATTTTGTCCTTGGCCGGCAGGTTGACCCACAGTTGCACCATTTCCATACGGCCGCCGGTTTTGGCGAAATCGTCGGAGTGGAACTCCTCGTGGAGAATTCCCGACGCGGCTGTCATCCATTGCACGTCGCCCGGGCCGATAGTGCCGCCGCTGCCGGTGGAGTCGCGGTGCTGCACTTCGCCGTCGTACACGATCGTCACGGTTTCGAAACCACGGTGCGGGTGCTGGCCGACGCCGCGCCGCTCGGTGGTCGGGGTGAATTCGGCCGGACCGGCGTGATCGAGCAACAGGAACGGGCTGATGTGTTTGCCCAGGTTGTCGTAGGAAAACAGCGTGCGAACCGGAAAACCATCGCCGACCCAATGGCCGCGCGGGCTGGTGTAGATACCGAGAATGTTTTTCATGGGCTCTCCAATGGGTAAATGCCTTGGATTAAGCCTAAAGGGAGATCGAGTTTCGCACTAGACCGCGAAAACCGGCTTGAGTGTTCTATATGCAGAACGCTGGATCGGCGGTGCGCCCTTCGCGAGCAGGCTCGCTCCCACAGGATTCTGGATGAATTCGTGATTTGTGCATAACCACAACTTCTGTGGAAGCCAGCTTGCTCGCGAAGGGGACAGGCCGGACAACCCGGGTCTCGAAAATGATTCATGACTTCTGCTCAACATTGCTTTGTCCAACCAGCGGTTTTTCTCATTGATCCGGACGCGGATACTGCGGCCATTCCCACTGCATTCCAGGAGTCATTCCATGTCTGTTCCCGCTTTCGGCCTTGGTACGTTTCGACTGCAAGGCCAGGTGGTCATTGATTCAGTGAGCACAGCCCTCGAACTCGGCTACCGCGCCATCGACACCGCGCAGATTTACGAAAACGAAGCCGAGGTGGGTCAGGCGATCGCTGCCAGTGGAATCGCGCGCGACGCGCTGTTCATTACCAGCAAGATCTGGGTGGCCAACTTCGCCGCAGATCGCCTGATCGCCAGTCTCAAGGAAAGCCTGCACAAATTGCAGACCGACTACCTCGACCTGACGCTGATCCATTGGCCATCGCCCAACCATGAGGTTCCTGTCGAAGAGTTCATGGGCGCGCTGCTGGAGGCAAAACGCCTGGGCCTGACGCGACAGATCGGCGTGTCCAACTTCACCATCGACCTGATGAAACAGGCCATCGCCGCCGTCGGTGCCGAGCACATTGCGACGAATCAGATCGAACTGCACCCGTACCTGCAAAACCGTAAAGTCGTCGAGTTCGCCCACAGCCAAGGCATTCACATCACCTCGTACATGACCCTCGCCTACGGTGAAGTGTTGCAGGATCCGCTGATCCAGAAGATTGCCGAGCGCCTGCACGCCACCCCGGCGCAGGTCACGCTGGCCTGGGCGATGCAGTCGGGTTTTGCGGTGATTCCGTCCTCGACCCGACGCGCCAACCTGCACAGCAACCTCGGCGCGACCGCGCTGACACTGAGCGATGCCGACATGGCGCTGATCGCCAGCCTGGACCGCGGCCATCGCCTGACCAGCCCAAAAGGCCTGGCCCCTGCCTGGGACTGATCAGGCCTGAAGACGTTGCGCGAGGTTGTGCATGGCTTCGCGCAGCGTCTTGATTGCCGGCAGAACCGCCACCGCATCGGCCTGCTGGCAAGCCTGTTCGAGTTCGACACACGCGGCCACCAGGCGCGCCGCGCCGACCATTTGCGCACCGCCCTTGATGTGATGGGCCAGTTCGCGCAAGCCACTGTGGTCATCCCCGCCCTGCAAACTCGCCAGACGCTGCAGGTCCTGGTCCAGGCTGCGCGAGACTTCGGCGCGCAGGCGTTCAATCAACGCGTGGTCATTGCCGGCCATTTGCTCCAGCGCACTGAGGTCGATTTCCGTCAACACAGGGGCCGGCAATGGCTCGATTTCTTGCTGGCAATGGGCGACCCCCTTTAAGGCCTGTGCCAGGTCGCTCAAGCGGATCGGTTTGAACAGGCAATCGTCCATGCCGGCCTCGAAACAGCGCACCCGCTCCTGCACTTGGGCGTTGGCGGTAAACCCAACGATCCGGCACGGTGCGCGTGCGCTGTGCGCTTCCTCATCGCGGATTGCCCGTGCCAGCTCATAGCCGTTGCGATGCGGCATGTTGCAGTCAGTGATCACCACATCGAACACCCGAGCGCGCCAACGCTCCAGGCCCTGCTCGCCATTCTCGGTGTCGACGGTGCGATGCCCGAGGTCGCTGAGTTGCCAACACAGCAACAACCGATTGACCGGATGGTCGTCGACCACCAGCACGTCGAGCGATCGCAGCGCGCACGGCGCCTCTTGCGTACTTGGCGGAGCCGCTGCGAGTGCAGTCAGGCGCGGCAGTTCAAAGCGCAGCTCGACCCGCGTGCCGAGCCCCGGTTCGCTGTCGAGTTGCAAGGTGCCGCCCATCAGCTCGCAGAGGCTGCGACTGATCACCAGTCCCAGTCCAGAACCGCTGCGCACCGCACCCGGAAGGTTGCCGACCTGGACAAACGGACTGAACAACCGCTGCCGATCAACGGCACTGATGCCCAGTCCGCTGTCCTCGATGATCACGGTCAGTGCCAGTTTTTCTGCCGATTTCAGCTTGAGTTTGAGCGACAGACTGACTTCACCCTGCTCAGTGAACTTGATGGCGTTGCTCAGCAGGTTCGACAGCACTTGCTTGAAACGTGTCGGATCGATCAGCACATCGACGTCACTGTGTTCGTCCAGATCGATGCGCCACAACAGCCGCTTTTGCCGCGCCAGCCCTTCGAAGACACGACTCACCGACGTCACCAGATCGCGCAGGTTGGCGCGTTCCGGTGCCACTGAAAGGTGCCCGGACTCAATCCTGGCAATGTCGAGAATGTCGCCGATCAACGCCAGCAGTTGCTGCCCGGCGTTGGCCGCAACCTGAATCGCCAACCGATCGGTTTCGCCCTCCTCCGCCCGCTTGAGCGCCAGTTCGAGCATGCCGATCAAGGCGTTCATCGGCGTACGGATTTCATGGCTCATGGTCGCCAGAAACGTGGTTTTTGCGCGGTTGGCGTCGTCGGCCGTCTGCTTGGCTTGCTGCAATTGTTGCAACCACTGCTGACGCTGGCGAATCTGCCGGCGCTGAAAACCGATCCACAGCAGCGCCAGCACCAGCAGCACGGCCGCAGCGGCGAAGCTCAGCAAAATCGACTGGCGATGGCGCAACCAGTAGCTGTCATCCACCACCACATCATGGCTCCAGCGCTCGACCAATTCATCCATATGCTGCGGCGCAATACTCAGCAGCGCCTTGTTCAAAATCGAGTGCAGCGCGGTCGCCTGCGGAGCAGTGGCCAAGGCAATCCGCGCCGGCTGGTCGCCGACCGTACCGATGATACGCAAGCGATCACGGTAATGACGGGTCAGTAAAAAGCGCGCAACCAGCAACGAACTGACCGTGGCGTCCACCTGCCCCTTGGCGATCAGTACCATGCCCTCGGCGGGGCTTGCGACTTCGACCAGACGCACGCCGGGAATGCGTTCCAACAGGTAGTCACGCAGTGGGTGGCCGCGATAAATGGCCAGGCGTTTGCCGGTCAGGTCATCGAGGCGA
Organism: Pseudomonas sp. SWRI111; assembly: GCF_014268555.1. Lineage (NCBI taxonomy): Bacteria > Pseudomonadati > Pseudomonadota > Gammaproteobacteria > Pseudomonadales > Pseudomonadaceae > Pseudomonas > Pseudomonas sp. SWRI111. The sequence continues at coordinate 44,084 of NZ_JABWQQ010000031.1, forward strand.
CGCGGGCTCTGCGCGGCTGTCGAAGCAACCAGGACAAACGGATTGTTCAGGTAGGCGCGGGTGAAGGCCAGTTCGGCTTCGCGCTCATTGCTCGGCGTTACCACCGGCAGCAGATCGAGTTCACCGGCCTTGAGCTGCTCGATCTGACGGTCGAGGGAAACCCCGCGCACCCGTTCGAACTGCAAACCGCTGCGCTGACTGATCAGAGTCAGCAACTGCGCGCCCAGCCCGCTGAAACGGCCGTCGGCATCGAAAAAAGTCAGCGGGGCGAAATCATCGATGACACCGACCCGCACCACCGGATGTCGATTCAGCCAGTCTTGCTCCATCACACTGAGTTGCACCTGTGACTGTTCCGCCATCTCCGCATGACCGACACTCCAACGCTGCTCGATGAGCTGACGGCGCTCCATGGGCACGGCCTCAAGCGCCTTGTCGACAAGGCGCTTGAGGCGCACGTCGGTGCGCAACAGGGCAAAGCCGAACGGGTTGGCATCCAGCCCGGACGGCCCGGCCAGCTGCAGATCGTTGCGGTAATTGGTGTTGATCAGGTAGTTGGAACTGATGAAGTCTCCCAGGTAGACATCATCCGCACCGAAAGCCACCGCACCGAGGGCATCCATGGCCGACGGGTAGCGTTGCACCTGAGCGTCGGGATAGAACGCTTGTACGCTTGCCAGCGGCAGATAGTCCTCGACCATGGCGATACGCTTGCCTGCAAGATCGGCCGACAGTGTGTCGTCGTGGCGGATCACCAGCATCGGCTGGTCTTCGGCGTAAGCGCGGGACAGCACAAAATCGGGGTCGGCGATTTCAAAGCGGTTGGAGGTGCCCAGCAAGTCCAGTTCGCCACGCTTGAGCGCCGCCATCAAGGCCGGCCGGTCGGCGAAGCGCCGAACATCGATCCGGACGCCGAGCAGTTGCCCCAGCAGATCAGCGTAATCGGCGGTGAGCCCTTCCACTTCATGTTGATGACGGGTGATTTCGAACGGCGGGTAATCCGGCCCGGAAATGCCCATGCGCAATACCGGGTGCTCACGCAACCACTGGCGATCCTGCGCGTCGAGGCGAACCTCGGCATGCGCCGCCCCGGCACGCGTCACCAGTTCCAGCCGCTGCGATGTTTCATCCGCCCAAGCGCTGGTCAGGCAGCTCAGCCACAGCCCGAAAAGCCGATATCCCAGTGCCATGTCCGTGCGTTCAGATCAAATGATTGCGTATGGCAAATTCGCGCAAATGCACGACCGAACTCATCCCGAGCTTTTGCATCAGCCGTTTCTTATACGTGCTCACTGTTTTATGGCTGAGGTGCATGCCCTCGGCAATTGCCTTGTTGGTCTTGCCCTGGCTCAATTGCAGGAAAATACTCAGTTCGCGATCGGAAAGCCGGTCGATCAGGTCTTTTTCCGAGCGCTGCGCAATGCTCGACGCGTGGCCGTCCGGCAAAGAAGAGAAAAATGTATAGCCCGACATCACCGCGCGAATGGCTTCGTGCAGTTGTTGCAGTTGATTGGTTTTGGTCACGTAGGCCATGGCCCCGGCGCGCTGGCAGCGCTCCTGGTAAAACAACGGATCATAGGAACTGAACACCACAATGCGACAGTCAAGCCCAGTGGTTTTGATCCGCGCCATGACCTCCAGTCCGTCGAATACCGGCAAATGCAAGTCAAGGATCACCAGTTGCGGCGCGTGTTCGCGGATCAGCGACACCACCTCGTTGCCATTGCTGGCCTCGTAGATCACCTTGAAGCCTTCGGCTTGCAGCACAATCCGGACGGCAGCGCACACCACTGGATGGTCGTCGACGATCAGCGCTGACTTCATGGACACTCCCGAGGCAAAACTGGCAATGCAGGCGACCACTGGACTGTTCCAGACACGGTGGCTGCACAGCGACTGTTACACGGGATGAAAATCGAAACACCTGTCAAGTCTGACAGGTGCGCAAAACAACAAACTGTGTTAGGCCCGACGCTGCAGCGCTGCTTGCGGTGCCCAGCCTGACGCGTCCGGTTGCTGCTCTGGCGCATCGACGAACGCCATCAATTGCCGGATCAACGCCGATGAGGGCAATGCGACAGGGCTGATCTGGACATTTTCCTGGGCAAAACCGGCCGCCATCTGCAGGGGTGCGCTGGGTTCGTTGTAGATCAGGGCATGGCGCACCTGTGCATTGCCTAGGAAGAAGCCCAGCAGGTCGAGCCGGCCAGCGGCCAGCTCGGCGTTGATGACCACCACATCGAAGGGGTCACAGCCGTAGTCGACCAGGGTCAACAACTCGGCGAGGTCCTGCACCGGGGCAACGCGGTAGTAATCGAGGTGGTTGAACAGGCGCTCGATCTTCATCCGGTGAAAATGCTGCGGGTCGGCGATCAGGATTCGCAGGGCTTTGTTGATCATGGTCAATCTCCCGAGGGTGAAATTTTCTTAGGATAAGGCTACGCAGGACACCTGGAAGACTCTGTAAGACTTTTCCTAAAAAACCGGTTATTCATCCGAGGTCCGCCGAGCTGCGCTGCTGCAACCAGACGAGAAGATCCGCTCCGGCCATGGGCTTCGCGTACCAGTAGCCCTGACCTTGCGTGCAGCCCAGCGCAAGAAGTTCGCGGCGTTGGGCATCGGTCTCGATGCCCTCGATCACCACGCTCATGCCCAAGGCCTCACCCAGCGCCAGCGTGCTGCTGATTGCCGCCCGGCAGCGCGGCTCATCGGCGAGGTTGCGAACGAAATCAGCGTCGAGCTTGATCTCGTTGAACGGCAACTGACACAAACGCTGCAAGGAGGAGAACCCGGCGCCGAAGTCATCGATCGACAAGCGACAGCCCATCATCCGCAGACGCACCAGGGTTTCCAGGCTGGTGGCCGGCGCTTCCAGCAAGCCGCTTTCCGTCAGTTCGAAGGTCAGGCTGGCGCCGCACGCGCCGTGGCGCCGGAGCAAAGCCTTGAGACTGGCGGCCAGCTCAGCGTTGGCCAGTTGCACCGTTTGCAGATTGAACGCCATGTTCACGGCGAAACCGTTGGCCCCGGCGCTGCGTTGCACCGTCAGGGCCTGTTCCATTTGAGAAAACAACAACGCGTCGAGCAACCCGCATTGTTCCAGCACGGGCATGAACAACGCCGGGGCAATGATCCCCTGCTGCGGATGCAGCCAGCGGCACAACACTTCGACGCCACAGACTTCACCGGTGTGCAGGTTGAACTTGGGCTGGTACCAGGCGCGCAACTGCTGTGCAGCCAAGGCCTGGCGCACCGCCGCTGCGCTGGCCAGCTTCACGGTGGCTGCCGGCAGGCAGGTCACGCGCGGCCTGTCGACGGCTTTTTTCAACAGGTCTGCCAGCCCCTGTATGTGCACCGGCTTGCCAACATCGCCGAGCAGTTCCAGACCGAGTAACGCAACCATTTGATGCACAGCCCGGCGTAAATCCACCGACAGCGAACTGCTGATGATCACTGACTTGACCTGGCCTGACGCGCCGACCCGCTGCAAAAATTCCAACCCATCCATGCCTTCCATCTGCAAGTCGCACAGGGCCACGTCGACCGTGCCGACCTTGTCCAGCAAAGCCAGCGCCTGGGCACCGTCACTCGCCTCAAGTACCTCGCGACAGCCCAGGGTGCGCAAGATATTCACCGCAACCGAACGTTGAAAAGGATGGTCCTCCAGCACTAAAACCCGTAGCGGCAGATCGGACATGGGGACGGACTCACGGGTTGAATGGCGTGAGTCAGTCTGGGTCATTCGAGGAGGCAAATCTTCAGGAAACGTCTCAAAATTCGTGAGAAATTTCCTAAACGTCGAACGTCAACAATGGCCCCAGGGCCAGGATCAGCCGACGTGGTTTGCGCGCACTGTGCCCGCGAAGGCGTTTCGTCAGTCAACGCATCTGCGACTGACACTGCGCTTTCGCGAGCAGGCTGGCTCCCACACT
>NZ_JABWQQ010000032.1:0-44509 GCF_014268555.1 Pseudomonas sp. SWRI111
CCTGAACCGCCGTATACGGAACCGTACGTACGGTGGTGTGAGAGGACGGCGGATGTAAATCCGCCTCCTACTCGATCCGCAGCTTTAGAAGGCCTAGCGGCGGCGGAACAGCGGCAACGGCTCGTCAGTGGCGGCCTGATAAGTCACCGAAAAGTCCTTGAGGCCTTCGAGGGCTTCGTAAGGGTCTTTGTCGGGACGCACGGCAAACGCATCGAAACCGCAGCGGCGCATATAGAACAACTGATCACGCAGCACATCGCCGATTGCCCGCAGCTCGCCTTTGAACCCGTAACGATCACGCAGCAGACGCGCGTTGGAGTAGTTGCGACCGTCGGTGAACGCCGGGAAGTTCAGAGCGATGACTTGAAAGCAATTGACGTCTTCACCGATTTCCTCGGCTTCCTCGTCCGCATCCAGCCACACGCCCAGACCGCCATCGCGGGCTTTCAGGGCGTGGCCATGATCGCGCCACAGCGACAGCGGCACGATCAGGTCGTCGCAGTTGGAAATGCCGTCGAAGGTCGCATCCTTTGGCAGCAGGTGCCAGGTTTCGTCGACGACTTCGTTGTTTTTAATGATTCGCTGCATAGACGCGTTCCTTGAAGAGGTCGATGCCAATACGCTGATAGGTGTCAATGAAGCGCTCGTCTTCGGTACGTTGTTCGACGTACACGTCAATCAGCTTCGAAATGACATCCGGCATGGCTTCCTGAGCGAAGGACGGACCGAGGATTTTGCCCAGGCTGGCATCGCGGCTGGCGCTGCCACCGAGGGACACCTGATAGAACTCCTCACCTTTCTTGTCCACCCCGAGGATGCCGATGTGGCCGACGTGGTGGTGGCCGCAGGCGTTCATGCAGCCAGAAATGTTCAGGTCCAGCTCGCCGATGTCGAACAGGTAGTCCAGATCGTCGAAGCGGCGCTGGATCGATTCGGCAATCGGGATCGACTTGGCGTTGGCCAGCGAGCAGAAGTCACCGCCCGGGCAGCAGATGATGTCAGTCAGCAGGCCGATGTTCGGGGTCGCAAAACCTTGCTCGCGCAACTCGCCCCACAGGGTGAACAACTGGCTCTGCTCGACGTCGGCCAGAATGATGTTCTGCTCGTGGGAGGTGCGCAGTTGCCCGAAGCTGTAGCGGTCGGCCAGATCGGCGACGGCATCAAGCTGTTTGTCGGTGATGTCGCCCGGCGCAACACCGGTCGGTTTCAGCGACAGGGTCACGGCGACATAGCCCGGCTTCTTGTGCGCCAGGGTGTTGCGCGTACGCCAGCGGGCGAAGCCCGGGTGTTCTTTGTCCAGCTCGGCCAGTTGCGCGGTCTGGTTGTCGAGGACCTTATAGTCGGGATCGACGAAGTGCTTGGCGACACGCTGCAGTTCGGCTTCGGTCAGCGTGGTCTGGCCACCGCGCAGGTGCTCCATTTCCGCTTCGACTTTCTGTGCGAACACTTCTGGCGTGAGGGCTTTGACGAGGATCTTGATCCGCGCCTTGTATTTGTTGTCACGACGGCCGTAGCGGTTGTAGACCCGCAGAATGGCGTCGAGGTAGCTCAACAGGTCCTGCCACGGCAGAAACTCGTTGATGAACGCGCCCACGACCGGCGTACGACCCAGACCACCGCCGACCAGCACGCGGAAACCCAACTCGCCAGCGGCGTTATAGACCGGTTCCAGACCGATGTCGTGGACTTCGATGGCGGCGCGGTCAGCGGTCGAACCGTTGACGGCGATCTTGAATTTACGCGGCAGGTAGGCGAATTCCGGGTGGAACGTCGTCCACTGGCGGACGATCTCGCACCATGGGCGCGGATCGATCACTTCGTCGGCGGCGACACCGGCGAACTGGTCGGTGGTGACGTTTCGCAGGCAGTTGCCGCTGGTCTGGATCGCGTGCATCTGCACGGTCGCCAGCTCAGCCAGAATATCCGGGATGTCTTCCACCGCCGGCCAGTTGAACTGCACGTTCTGCCGCGTACTGATGTGGGCGTAGCCCTTGTCGTAGTCGCGGGCAATCTTGGCCATCATGCGCACCTGACGCGAGGTCAACTGGCCGTAAGGCACGGCCACGCGCAGCATCGGCGCAAAGCGCTGGATGTACAGGCCATTTTGCAGGCGCAGGGGGCGGAATTCTTCTTCGCTCAGTTCACCTGCCAGATAGCGTCGGGTCTGATCACGGAACTGCTTGACGCGGTCCTCGATGATCCGCTGATCGTACTCGTCGTATACGTACATATAAGTCCTGTTCTCAGGCTTGGGCTACTCGGAAAACGCTGCGTTTTCGCTTGCTGGAGTCCGATTGTGCCTCTGCAATTCTGCGCGCACGGCCGCGCACTCCCTGACGGAGCCGGGGCAATATACCCGTTTGCAGTTATGCGCAAAAGTGATGTTTGAGTATATGTAAAGAACCAAATCGCCTAACCAGAAAGGTTATTCGCTAATCCACATTTGTCGTGCGGACAATCATCGTCTTAACTGTGGACGAGTCTTTGTGCAATCACCGATAAAACCGATAAGAGGCGATGCAATGAGCAACCCGACCAAAGCAAGGAAAAGTGATAGCAGCGTCGATGCGTGGGCCATTTTGTTCCTGATCATTCTGGTGGTGGGAACCGCGGTGTTCTGGGTCAGCCATCAATAAACGACCCATCCGGGTCTGCGCGCGACGATTGTCGGACAAAAACGGAATCAGGCGTCAATAGCCCTTGGTTCGATGGCTATAATGCGCGGCCATTTTTTCCGGGGCCCGGATGCTTCATGTTCAAGTTTCTCCACATTTGCCTGCTGCTGTCGGGCGTGCTGCTGCACACCTGCGCGCGGGCCGAATCGGTGCTGTTTCTCAATCCGGGTTCGACCACGGAAGCTTTCTGGCTCAGCTATTCGCAATTCATGCAGGCCGCTGCCCGGGACCTGGGGATCGATCTGCAGATTCTCTATGCCCAGCGCCAGCCCGAACTGACCGTGGCGCAGGCGCGCATCGCGTTGCAGGGGCCGCAGCGTCCCGACTATCTGGTGTTCGTCAACGAACAATACGTCGCTCCGCAGATTTTGCGCCTGGCGCATGGCAGCGGCGTCAAGCTGTTCATGGTCAATGCCGCGCTGACAGCCGATCAGCAAGCCCTGTCGGGCTCGCACCCGGACCGGATCGGCAGCCTGGTGCCGAACGACGAGGAGGGCGGTTATCTGATGATGAAGGAATTGATCCGCCGACATCCGCCCGTGGCGCGCGGCGAACACATCGAGCTGCTGGCGTTCTCCGGCCTGAAAATCACTCCATCGGCGCAACTGCGTGAAAGTGGCATGCAGCGAGCGTTGGCCGAACACCCGCAGGTGCGCCTGCGGCAATTGGTCAACAGCGGCTGGAATCGCCAGCGCGCTTATGAACAGGCAAAACTGTTGCTGGGCCGTTATCCGAACGTTTCGCTGGTTTGGTCGGCCAATGACGAAATGGCCTTCGGCGCCATGCAGGCTTTTGCCGAACAGGACAAAGTTGCCGGCAAAGATGTGTTCTTCAGCGCGGTAAACACCTCTACCGCAGCGTTGCAGGCACTGGTCGACGGACGTCTGAGCGCGCTGGTCGGCGGCCATTTCACCTTGGGCGGCTGGGCACTGGTTGCGATTCACGACCATGATCAAGGCGTCGACCTCAACCAGTACGGCGGGCGCGATCGACAGGTTCCTCTGTTGCAACTGATCGACAAGGCGCACGCACAGCGGATGCTGGCACAGGGCGCAACGCCCGATTATGGCGTGCGTTTCCGCACACTGTCGGCCAAGGGGCGCCCGCCGGCGTACCGCTATCCGTTTTCGCTGCAAACGCTGATGCGCTGAACCCGGTCAGACCCCGGCGAAATGCAGCACCAGCTTGACCACCGCAAATAGCACCAGGGCAAACACCGCGGTGAACAGAATACCCAGCAGCACAAAATGGCTGGGTTTGCCATGGGTAAAGTCTCGCGCCCGGTTTTTGCCGCTCTGCACCCCGAATGCCGCTGCCATTACGCTGTGCAGCATCTGCCAGAAGGTCGGCGGTTTGTTATCGACTGGATCGTCCATATATCCCTCTTCGAAAGTCGTGCACGACAAGCATAGTCAAGCCGCCGGCGAATGCTTGCTCCGGCTGACGAAGGCATATCGTTACAACTTCGCCTCGGGCCTATAACTATGTATCGCTGCGCAGGACTTGCGCGATGGTGTGCTGTAGCTCCATTTCCAGGAGCGATGTATGTCCCTCAATTCCGTCACCCCGACCGACCCACCGCTCACGGCAATCCCTCACGCCACCGACAGTCTTCACGCGCCATACCTTGAAGCGGCGGTACCAGAATGGCTCATCAATGCTTCTGCGCAGCGAAAGCAGGCGCTCCGGCAGGCCGGGACCAGTCTGCCGCAGTGGTACACGCGAGCCTCACCGCAACAACGCAAGGCAGTGGATGCTGCTTTCAAGGAGAGTATGGCGGCGCAGGTGCGACTGGACAAAACCCTGTCTGGATTAAAGGACATCGACGCGTTCGCCCGGCCAATACTGACCAGAGCGCTGAAGAAGCACCACAACGTTCACGCTGATGTCGACACCACGCTGCTATGCCTCGTGCGTCCGTTAACCTTGGGTATCTTCAATATTGAAATAGATTCGTTCGACGTCCTGAAACTGCCGCTGCTGCAGGCGGCGCTGCACAATTTCGAGGCTCGTGAATGCGTGCCCGGCGCCTATCACAGGTCTTCCGGCTTTATCCGCGAAACAGCCACGCCCGGTGTTTACAAGCCGGTGAAAAAGAACCTGAAAGCTCATGATTTTATGCGGCTATGTCGCACGCTGAATATTGGCGGCAAGTACCAGACCTATCTCAACCGATTTTTCTACCCCACGGATCCCGCAGCGCAAACGTCCCTGCGCGAGCATTTCATTACCGCGCAAAAAACTGCGCTACGGGCAGCGGCCGAACGAGCATTACTGGAGAACGATATAGGGCCGCAAGATCACGCGATGATTCTTTCGGTCGTCAACGGCGAAGTAAACCCTCGGGTGGGCGGTAAACAGGTCTGGTTTCACGACTTGGGCCTGATGCGCGAAAGGCTGGTGGGCTGTGTGCTTTTCACGATCTGCGAAAAAAACCAGCCTATCGACGCCTCGATTCTTTATGTGCCCAATGACCCCGAACATCCGCTGAAACGCTACACCGGCACGCAAATGAGCGACACGCTCAAGCGCCTGCTGAGCGCGCGCGACCCAAGTCAGCCGCAGAGCGCCAATCCGACGCCGTATCAGCGTTTTTTCGGCCAGTTCATGCCTTATGAAAAGCAGCCTTACTATTTCAGCCAGTTCGTTCGGCCGCGTGACGACGCTCCGTCCGGGTTGCTGACTACGCCATGGCTGAAGCTCGTCGAAATCACCAACCCTTTCGGTCCTTTGTTCAAGATTAATGAACGGCCACCTGAGCGTACGGAATACGAGCCCGAGCCGGAACCTTACACCGCTGTCTCGCTCCTGCCACGTGAAGACAAGAGCCTATGGGATGAAAACACCGACCTGTGGGCTTATCTCTATGATCAGCATCGAAATAAGGTGCTGGCCGACGCCCGCAGTCATGCAGTTCCCACCCGCGATGTCGATATCAAGGTCCGCGATGCCAAGCTTGCAGCGCTGCTGGAAATTGGCATGCTGGGGCTGAATGTCGTGGCTGCCTTTGTCCCGGGGCTGGGGGAAGTCATGATGGGGATCATGGCCGCGCAATTGCTGTCCGAAACCGTTGAGAGCGTGGTGGAGTGGAGCGATGGTGACAAGCACGCCGCCAAGGCGCATCTGGTGGATGTCGCCGAAAACCTCGCGCTGATAGCACTGATGGCCGGTGCAGGGGCCGGTTTTAAAAAACTCACCGCTGTCGCGCCCGAACCGGTGATCGAAGGGTTAAGTCCGGTAACCTTGCCCAACGGCGAAACGCGTCTGTGGAAACCCGACCTGAGTGGCTATGAGTGCGATGTCTCGCTCGGCGATGAGATCAGGCCAAATGAGCTGGGACAATACAAGGTTGGTGACAAAACTTATCTGCGCCAGGGCGGCCATTTTTACCAGCAGATCGTTGATGAATCGACGGGGCAGTGGCTGATCAGGCACCCCAGCGAACCCAACGCTTATCGGCCTGTGATCGAGCATAATGGCCGCGGCGCCTGGCGCCAGAGCCTGGAGCACCCGATGACCTGGGACCGCCTGACACTGCTGCGGCGCATGGGGCATGTCACTGATGGTGTTCCCGCAAGCAAGCTGTTGATGCTGGCCGACATCAGCGGGGTCAGCGAAAGCACCCTGCGCAAGATGCACCTGGACCACGCGCCGCCGCCTCCCGAGTTGCTTGATGCTTTGCGTCTGTTCAAGGCGGAGGCCGGGGCCCGCCAAACGATCGAGCAATTACGTGGCGCCGCACCGATTGACCATCATTATCAGTACGGCTTGCCGTTGGTCACCGGGATGCCACGCTGGCCGACCGCGCGGGCGCTGGAGGTTTTCGAAGGCACGCAGCCGTCGGGACCTTCCATCCGATACGGCGAGCAGAAGCGACTGCCCCCACACCTCACCAAGCCTGCAATCCGGCTCACTCGGGAGCAAGTGCTAAACGGTGAAATGCCCGCGCGAATTCTCGAGTCGTTGGAGGAAAGCGAAATTCGCCAACTGCTCGGCGATGAGGTTTCACCGAGGGGCACCGCCAGGGCAGAGGCCTTCCGCCAGCAACTCGCTGATTTTGCCTATTCGCGACAATCAGCTGTTTTCGACAGCCTTTACAAGGGCACCGAAGCGGTGAGTGCGCGCGCCCGTGTGGTTCAGCGTGAGTGCCCGGGCCTCAGCGATGTGGCTGCGCAGGAGGTACTTGATCACGCCTCGTCGGCAGAATTGGCTCGCCTGGATGCGACGGGGCGAACGCCCTTGAACATACTTGAAGAGGCTCGCTGGCACTCGCGTCAGGGGCGCCAGATGCGCGCATTTGCCGGATTGCGCAGCGATCATCTGGCCTCGGCGGACAGCCGGCGCCTGGCCTTGCATGCACTGGAGCGCTTGCCGGGCTGGCCACCGACGTTGCGTCTGGAGGTGCGCGAGGGCAGCCCGAATGGCGCGTTGCTTGACCACATCGGACAGCCCAACGCGCCGATCAAACGCTATCTGGTGAAAAACGGGCCTGTCTTTCAGGCCTTCGATGACGGCGGGCAAGCCCTCGACAGCGTCCCCAGTGAGGGCGACAGTTTCTACAGCGCGATCATGCACGCGCTGCCCGATGATGCACGTACCGCCCTCGGCGTGCCCGAGGTCAGTGCCAGCCATGTACTGCAACGGAACATCATCGACGCTGCGCAGATTTATCGGCGTGACGCCGCGTCGCTGCTGGCACCGCGGGCCAAATGGTTCAAGCCGCCGGTGCGGCTGAACGCGAAACTCACCGGCTACTACGCGAGTGGCCGCGGTCCAGGTCTGAATCCTCACCTGGGCAGGCGCGTATTGGCACTTTATCCGGGACCTGGACAAGCACAGGCGTTCCTTATCGAACAAGCTGGTCTCAGCGAAAGGGACGTTCTCGCCGTGCTGGCTGAACGCCGCAGCGAGTGGAATGCGCTTAATCACACGCTTGAACACTGGCAGGCTGAGCCGATGGGGCAGCGGGCGGAACAGCAGCGCGTGCAGTTTTCCCGGGAAATCAGGGCTGCCTGGCGCAATGCTCCGTTGGCCGCACAAAGTGCACAAGCCGCCGGAGCGACACGCCTGTCGCTGGTGTGTGATACGCCGCTGCCGCGGCTGACCCAGTCCTTTGCCCATGTGCGTGAGCTCTCGGTGCGCGGCACCGGCATGACAGACGCCAATGCCGATGGGTTTCTAACGCAGTTTCCCGGCGTCACGGATCTATCGATTGGCGATCTTGAGCACGGCGCAGGCCAGCCGATCGTCAACCACACGCCGCTCACCACGTTGCCCGTAGCAGTCACCCGCTTATCCGGGCTTACCCGTCTGCGCTTCACCAGCCACGCGCCCTCACTGTCTGCGGATTTTGCACCCAGACTGCGCGCACTCACGACGCTGGAAGAGCTGCACATCGACTATTCAGGCTTGGATTCAACTCGCTTGCATTCACTGGACCTGACGCCACTGACCGGGTTGCGACGGTTGCGAATCGACGCCCCCAATGCCTTATGGCAATGGCCAGGTTACGTTGAGCAGCTCGAACAACTTGAACGGCTGGACCTCTCGCGCACCGCAATCAGTTCAATACCGGAGTCGATGTACAGTGGACATGAGCGGCTTTGGTCCGGGCTGTCGCTGGACTGGTCACACATCTCCCCGGCAGCATTCATGCGCGCGTACGAGTATGTGAGCAGCTACTCCGGTCCCTTGGGGCATCTGGTCGATGTGGACCAGATGGTCAGCCAGTATTGCCTTGCAGAACTGGACGCCATGGCCCTTGAGCCGGAGTCGGTGGCGGCCTTGCCCGAAGCACTCAATGCCGCTTGGCCAACTGCGCAAGAGCGACTCGGGGCGATCAGACAGCTCAGAGCGGAGCATGAGGAGATATTTGAGCTGTTTTACCCACCCGTCCAGGCAGATGGCTGGCGCACCACAACGCCGCGGGTGCCAGCGGTCAGAGGCGGCAACGCCGAAATGTTACGTGCCCTTAACAACAGCTGGCTGGGCGCGGTTCGTCAACGTTATGGCCTGGCCGCCGATGTTGCTACGTTTGAGTGGCCTGAGAGGGGAGTCAATCTCTCATTGGGCGCAGGTGTCGAACCCATCAGGGCGCTGGCGTCGCTTCCAGCCGGCAGTTTTCCCCACGTGCGCACGTTGCGCCTGGGGGGGCTGGACGTGCCTGCGGCCCAGGCGCGCCGTTTTATCCGTGCGTTCAGCGCTACTGAAACCCTTGAAATCAGCGGCAACGGTTTTACTGAGTTGCCGTTTGCCAGCGATGAACTGCCTGAGCTGACGCGACTGGATGCCTCGCGCAATCGCCTCGGCCCGGAAGTGCAAGCGCAAATCGACCGATTGCAGCACATCAGATCCCTGAATCTGAGCAATAACCGTCTGCACACGCTTGACGTCAGTGGCTTGCCCGAACTGCAAGCGCTGAGCCTGAGGGCAACGTCGTTGCATGCCTGGCCCACAGGCGCCGAAAACCTGCCGCGGTTGGCCTGGCTCGACCTGCGCGACAACCAGATTGCCGAGTTACCGCAGCACGTACTGAGTGACCCGGATCTTCTGCTCAGGAGCCATTTCAGCGGTAACCCTTTCAATGCAGCTGGCCAGACAGCCTTCGCAGCGGCGATGCAGCGCATCGAGCAGGCACAGGGGCTGCGCCGTGGCACGTTGGCGCGTTTCGCCGCAGAACCGTTGCCGGCGCACTTTCCGCCGGGGGAAACAGGCGCCTCCCTGGCTGAACGGCTGTTGCCGCTTCCCGAACCAGGCCCCATCGCTGTGGGCGAGGCTGGATTTGTCACGCGCTTGAAGCGTCTGGACCCGCTCGTGACGCAAGCGCTGGCTGAGCGCAATGTGCGAGAGTGGCGAGCGGCGGGGATGAGCATTGAACAAATCGATGTGCACATCAGCGAGTGGCAGCACAATTTCGAGGCGCTGACACGCCAGTTGAACGACTGGCTGTATACCCGTGAGAGGGGCATCGGCACACGCCGCGTCACGGCGCAAGGTCGGCAGATTGCAGCGCAGCGCATCAGGGAAGCCTGGCTCACCGGGCTGACGATCCCTCCCGGCAGGTCCTATGTGGAGCTGCAGCTGGAAAATTTGCCAATCGGCGATCTGCCGGTGCTGGTGACGCCGCTACCCAGAGTCGTGACGCTGAATCTGAGGGGCGTGGGAATGACCGGGCAGGGCGCTAACGGGTTTCTCGCTGCATTCGCCAACCTTGAAGTGCTGAACCTCAGCGACAATGAGCTGGCGCTGATACCTGATGCGGTGCTGCAGATGGATCAGTTGGTCGCGCTGCACATGCAGCGCTGCAACCTTGCCAGCGCGACGCGTCTTCATCCTCTGCTGAGCAACCGGCTGCAAAGACTTTATCTGGGCAATAACCAGTTAACCGCGTTCACCGCGCCTGACTTGGGCGTCCTTGATACCCTTGATTTAAGCGATAACCGCTTGGGCGAGTGGCCTGCGGCAGTCTTGCAAGCTCCGCGCTTGCACACGTTGATTCTGAGTGGCAATCGCATCGCGGAAATTCCGCCGAATCTCTTTCGTGGCCAATACCCGAACCTGGTTGTCGGTACTGACCTGTCCGGGAACCCCAACCTGTCACTGACCGCACTGCAGCGCCTTCGGCACCACACCCGAATGAATCAGTCGAACTATGCGCTGGGCGTTTCTCGCACCGAAATTGACGCGATGGTCGATGAGCGCATCTATGGCAGCGGCGAGAGTTCTCCAGAACCCGACAACGTTGACATTGGCGCAATCGTCTTGCCTGCCGAAGACGTTTTGTCACCCGTCTACGATGTCTCGCCCAGGGCACTTGAGCCATGGCTGGCTGACACACCTGCCCACTTGATTGCGACGCGCCGCGCGATTTGGACGCAGTTGGCGCAAGAGCCGGGCCATGAGCGTTTTTTTCAGTTGATCCGGTTCCTGCGGTTAACCGAGGAGTTCCGGCAGATACCGGCCGACCTCACACATCGACTATGGGATGTCATGCAAGCGGCGAGTGAAAACACCGAGCTGCGAGAGCTGCTGTTCCAGGGTGCCGAGACCCATGGCACCTGCATCGACGGGCGGATACTCGCGTTCAGTGAAATGGAAGTGCGGGTGTCTGTCTATCGCGTCTTGCTCGACATTCCGCTGAACCAGCCCGTGCGCCGAGGGCAGGCGCTGCTGAGGACCTCGCGGCAGTTGTTTCGCCTGGAAAGGGTTGAGGCACTGGCCGAGGCGCAAGCCGCGAAGCCGGGCAGTGATCCTGCGGAAGTGCGCCTGAGTTATCGCATCGGGATGACCCGCGCCTGGGACGACGGCATCGAGTTGCCGGGACAACCCTCGCATATGTCTTTCGACCGTCCGATCAGTGGCGAGCTTCAGGCGACTACCCGGGCTTCGATCATGGCAGCGGAGCAAACCGATGCACTGTTGGAGAGCATGCTGTCGCGCGATTACTGGCTCACCTATCTGCAAGAAAACTATCAGCCGGAAATGGACGCAATCGATGCCGCCGTCGCTGAGCAGGGCTATCAGCTCTTGAGCGAGACACAGGATCGGCTGGAAAGAGGGGAGATCGACAACGATCAATACGAGCGGCAGCTGGTTCAGGCGAGCTTTACGATTGAGTCCCAACGCATACAGAGCCTTATTGAGCTGACCCGTCGAATGGTCAACGACCTGCAGGGCCTTGTCGCGGAGCATCCGGGCCGTGATTCACCGCAGCCGGGCCCTTCATGGCGGCCGTAAAGCTCTGACACGAGGGGCATCTGCGGCGAGGCGGCTTTCCTCCTCGCCGCGGTGCGGGCACACACCCTGTTACCTACTCCCGATCATGCGATATCTGGATACCGCAGTCGCCGTGTCCTGAGATGGTCTGCTGGTCGCTCCATTGAAAAAGGAGTGATCATGGACGCTATCCCACCCAACCCGCCATTGACGCCGCCTGCGTCGCCCGCTCAGCCCGCCAGCCCGGTAAAGGCGATTGCAACGAAAAGCCTGCACGGCGCATTCCTTGAAAAAGCCATTCCCGAATGGCTGACCCAAGCGTCGACCTCGCGGCGTCAGGCCCTTAAAGATACCCACACGGAACTGCCAGCCTGGTATCGCAGCGCCTCGACCGCCCAGCGCGAGGCCTTGCATGACAGTACGCGGGCGAGCGTGGTCGCGCAGAACCGGCTGGATAAGACCATGGCCTCGTTCCAGGACATCGAAGCCTTTGCCCGGCCCTTGCTGCTCGAGGCGCTGAACGACCAGTTTCAACTGAAAGTCGACGTCGACAAAACCTTGCTGTGTCTAAAGCGCCCGCTGGAAGCGGGTATTTTCGCCATTGAATTGTCTTCCTTCGAGGTTCTTAAACTCTCGATGCTGGACGCGGCGCTGCATAACTTTGAAGCCTACGAATGCGAGGCCGGCGCCTACCATACGACCTCCGGTTTCGTCACCGCCGGCACTGCGCCGCAGGAGTACGAGGCGGTGACGCTTGCGCTGACGGTCAGCCAGTTCCTGACGCTGTGTCGCAGCCTCGACATCGGCAAGCAGTACCAGACCTACCTGCAGGAGTTCTTTCACCCGACCGACGCCGTGGCCGAGACGGCGTTTCGCGAACAGTTCATCAGTAGTCAGAAAGCCGCGATGCGTGCTGCTGCCGAGCTGGCCTTGCTGAAAAAAGACATTGAGCCTGCGCACTACGCCATGATCGTCTCGGTCGTCGACGGCGAATTGAACCCGCGGGTCGGCAACAAACCGGTCTGGTTCAGGGACTTGTCGGTGATGAATAAACGCATGACCGGCTGCGTGGTGTTCGCCGTCAGCGACAAGTACCGCTACGCCGATGAATGGATCATTTATATCCCCCATGACCCCGAGCATCCCTTCAAGTGCTACCGCGGCTCGGAGGATCAGCAGGAGTTCAAACGGCTGCTCACCGCACGCACTGGCGAGCAGGCCAAGAGCGCCGAGCCGACCGCATATCAGCGTTTCCTCAGCCAGTTTCTGGCTTACGACCAGCGCCCCTATTTCTTCAGCCAATTCACCCGCAAGGCCGCCGACTCGCCGAGCGATCACTGGCGAACGCCCTGGCGTACCATCATCGATCTGGTGAGCCGCGGCGCGGTCTTTACCCGGATCAGGGAATTACCACCGCCGCCAGCGGCGAAACTGGAACCGGAGCCTGACCCTTACATTGCGCCGAATGCTTTTCTGCACCGGGGCCGAGGCCTTTGGGCGAGCAATCAGGACCTCTGGGAGTATCTCTACAAGGAGAGCCGCGCCAAGGTGCTGGCCGACGCCCGCAGCCACGCGGTACCCAGCGCTGATGTCGATGTGAAGGCGCGCGAAGCCAAGCTTGCGCATTTGCTTCAGATCGGCCTGCTGGGGCTGAACATGGTGTCGATGTTCGTGCCGGTGCTGGGTGAGGTGATGATGGTGGTGATGGCCGGCCAGTTGTTGTACGAGACCCTTGAAGGCGCGATCGAGTGGGGCGAGGGCGATCGCCGGGCGGCCAAGGATCATCTGCTCGATGTCGCCGAGAATCTGGCACAGATTGCGCTGATGGCGGGCGTCGGTCTCGCGGTGCGCAAGTTCAGCGCCGCCCGGCCTGAACCGGTGCTTGAAAAGCTCGAGCCGGTGACGCTGCCCGATGGCCAGACTCGCTTGTGGCGGCCCGACTTGAGCGCTTATGAATCCTCTGTTTCATTGGCCAACAGCGCCGGTCCAAACCAGATGGGTCAGCATCTGATCGATGGCAAAACCTATATTCGCCAGGGCAGCAAAGTCTACGAACAAGTGTTCGATGAGTCGCTGGGCAAATGGCGAATCAAGCACCCGAGCGATTCCGGCGCCTGGCAGCCGGTACTCGACAGCAACGGCCGCGGCGCCTGGCGGCATAACCTGGAGCGCCCGCTGCAATGGGATCGGTTGACGTTGTTGCGGCGCGTGGGCCACGCCACGGAGGCGTTTTCTGACAGCGAGCTGATCCGGCTTGGCGAGGTCAGCGGCGTCAGTGACGACGCCTTGCGCAAAATGCACGTCGATCACGCGCCGCCACCGCCTGAACTGTCTGAGGCCATGCGGCTGTTCAAGGCCGATAGGGAGACGGCGAGCGTTATCGAACAATTGCGCGGGACGACGCCCGTTGATGCGCTGTCGTTGTATGCGTTGCCGCTGGTCACCGAAATGCCGCGCTGGCCGGCCAATCGGGCGCTGGAGGTGTTTGACGGGCCGCAGTTGTCTGGCAAGTCAATCCGCTATGGCGCCGAGCGCCGCGTGCGCGGCGTGGGCGTGAAGTCGCCGATCCAGGTATCGCGCGCTGACATCCTCAACGGCGAACTGCCGGCGCGTATTCTGGCTGGACTCGACGAACCAGAAATCACCCGCCTGCTCGGTACAGAAGGCGCGCGCGTACGCGCCGCCCGAGCCGACGAGTTCGGCAAGCAGATTGCCGATTTCGCTCAGGTCCGCCAGCCGGCGATTTTTGCCAGCCTCTACAAGGGCACCGAAGTCATGGCTCCTGAGGTCAAGCGTTTACAGAGCGCCTGTCCAGGACTCAGCGAATCGGCGGCAGATGAGGTGCTGGCGCAGGCCCATCCCGATGATCTGGCACAGTTCAGTTCAACCCGGCGCGTCCCGCTGCGCATGCTCGAGAAGGCGCGCTGGTATACCGACCAAGGCCGACAAGTGCGGGCTTACGCCGGTCTGCGCAGCGAAAATATCGCCTCGGCGGACAGCCGCCGTCTGGCGTTGCAAACGCTGCAAAACCTGCCGGGCTGGCCGAATAACCTGCGCCTGGAAGTTCGCGAGGGCAGTCGCCACGGGGCGCTGCTCGATAGCGTCGGCAGCGAGACGGCGGTGGAGAAAAAATACCTGATCAAACAAGGCCCGCAATTTCAGGCGTTCGATGAGCGTGGCGAAACGCTCAACAGCCTGCCGACAGCGGGCGACAACTTTTATGCCTCAGTCATGCACGCGTTGCCCGATGGCGCACGGCGCAGCCTGGGCGTACCAGAGGTGAATCAATCGGCTGAGCTGCAACGCCGGATCATCGCTTACGCCGGTCAGCATCGTGGCGACGCGCCGGCACTTCTGAAACCGCAGGCGAAATGGCTCAAGCCGCCTGCCCGGGTTAATAAATCCTTGATCGGCTATCCCGCCAGCGGGCGAGGCCCGAGCCTGGACCCGATCCTCAACGCGCGGGTGCGCGATCTCTATCCGGGCATGAGCGAACAACAAGCCAACGGCTTCATTCTGGAGCAGTGGCAGGCGGGCAAGGACAGCAGAGCAATTGCCGAACTGTTGCAGGTCCGCCGGCAGGAATGGGTGCAACTCAACGCCGCACTGGACACCTGGGCGGGGCCGGCTGTAGCACCATGGGAACGATCCGGCACTGATCACAAGCTGCGCACCGCGCAAGCCCTCAAGGATTGCTGGCGCAATGCGCCGATCGCCACGCAGACGGCCGGCGCCGATCGGCTTTCCATTATCAGTTACGACCCTTTGCCAGCGCTGGGCGCGGATTTTTCACACGTACGTGACTTGACTGTTGGCGGGGGCGGGATGACCGATGCCAATGCCGATGCTTTTCTGAGCCGTTTCCCCAATCTGGAAAGACTGGTGCTGGGTGAGCGCGGGAGTCTGCTTGTTTCCCATATGATGTACGAACAGGCACTGACGAACCTGCCGTCGACAGTGACCCGCATGACCGCGCTGAGAAGCCTCAAATTCAGGACCTCTGCCCCCGCGATAGCCAGTGAATTTTCCCGTCGGCTAGGCGCGCTGACTGCGCTTGAAACGCTTCATTTCAATTACGCGGGAACCGGTCCGCTTACTTCGGCGAACCTCGATCTTGCGCCATTGACGCACCTGCGAAAACTCACGATCGACGCGCCAGGCCTGGCGCAGTGGCCGGACTCGTTGCAAGCGCTTCCCGAGCTACAACGACTTGACCTTTCGCAGACCTCGATTGCCTCGATTCCGGATGCGCTCTATATCGGTCGGGAAAGACTCTGGGCGGGCCTGTCGCTGGACTGGTCGAGGTTTTCCTATGAGACGTTCCGGCCGGCCTATGAGTATGTCACCCGATATATGGGCTCATGGGGGCACCTGGTGGATGTCGACTTGATGGTTCGCCAATATTGCGCCGGCGAGCTTGAGTTTCTGACGGGCGAGTCCGGACATATCAACCCGTTGCCGCAAAGCATCATGAGTGCATGGGACACACCCGCGACCCGGCTCAAGGCGGTTATCGCCTTGCGCGCGGAACATACCGGGATTTTCCGCCAGT
This sequence comes from Pseudomonas sp. SWRI111, assembly GCF_014268555.1. NCBI lineage: Bacteria > Pseudomonadati > Pseudomonadota > Gammaproteobacteria > Pseudomonadales > Pseudomonadaceae > Pseudomonas > Pseudomonas sp. SWRI111. The sequence goes on from NZ_JABWQQ010000032.1 coordinate 15,943, forward strand.
TTTATCAACCCACAACCTCCGGCGGCTTGCGTACGGCGTTACCGATACCGCGCTGGCAGGCGCAACCCAACGCCAGGGTGGTGCGTGCACTGGAGCGAAGCTGGCGCGCGGCCGTACGCAAACGCTACAGCCTGGAACCGGCTGCCCAGCCCGCCAATTCGATGGAGTGGAATGCTGGCATCAACCGTGATGATCCCACCGTATTCGAACTTCGCGACACCGCGTGGGTGCAGGGCGAGCCGTCCATCAGTGAGCTGCCACGATTGCCGGCGGGCACCTTTTCCAAGGTACAGACCGTGCGCCTGGACCGCCTGACAGTACCCGTCGAGCAGATTCGCGATTTCCTTCAGGCATTCAGCGGCACGCAGCACTTGGAGATCACCGCCAGCGGGCTGACGGAAGTTCCGATCCGTGCGGGTGACCTGGCGCAACTGACGCGCCTGGATCTGTCGTTCAACCGGATCATCGTCACGCCTGCGGTTCAGGCCCAGTTCAATGGCTTGAAGGGCCTTGAATATCTCAATGCGCGCCTGAATCAACTGACGGCCCTCGACGTCACGGCGATGCCCCGCCTCAAGGCTCTGAATCTAAGCTCCAACGGCCTCATGGCCTGGCCGGCGGGCGCCGAAGGCCTGGCGCAATTGCAGTCGCTTGACCTGCGTTACAACAGCATCGCGGCGCTGCCGGAATCGGTGCTCGCCGACGATGAGCTGCTGCTCAAGACCAGCCTGAGCGGCAACCTCTTCAACCCTGATGGCGAGGCGGCTCTGACGGCGGCACGGCAGCGTATCGAAACCACTAAAGGTTTGCCCGAGGGGGCCTTGAAACGCTTTGAATTGGAATCCGTATCGCTGCAGATGCCTGCCAACGACCCGCCATCGGACACTGCGCGGTCTCTCCTCAGGCATTTATTACCATTGCCTCGCCAGACTGGTGCGGCGCCCGGAGCCGAGAGTTTCGTCGATCGACTGCTGGATCTGCATCCGGTGATTGCCAGCGATCAGGCACTGCAATGGCTGGCGCAGCTACGCAACGAGGGGCTGACGGATGTGCAGATCGACGCCCGCTTAACGCAATGGGCACAGTCCGCTGAGTCACTGACGCGGCGGTTGAACGGCTGGATTTTTACCCGGGTTCCGGTGACGGGCGCGACCGCCGTGTCGGCGCAGAGTCGTCAGCTCGCCGCGCTGAAAATTCGCGAGTGCTGGCAGGACGGGTTGATCGGCGACACCCAAGAGGCTGGGCGCACGCTGGATCTCACGAGGCTGTACACCGGGGATTTGCCGTCGTTGTCGAGCGCGTTTGCTCGCGTGCGCACCTTGAATCTCACCGGCTGCGGATTCTCCGTAGAGAGTTTCAACACGTTCTGCAGTGATTTTCCTGGGGTGACCCGCCTGGTTCTCAACGGTAACGTCCTGCGCGTGCTGCCGGACGCCATCCAGAACCTGGCCGGGCTCGAGCGCCTGGAGCTGAGCGGCAACAGTTTTGCGGACGCGCGAAGCGTGTACGCCAGTGCAGGTGCCCAGCGTCTGCGCTGGCTGGATCTGAGCCATAACCAATTGGATGAGTTCGAAGCAGGCGGGTTGCGCAGGCTCGAAACCTTGAAGCTAGACCACAATGGTCTGAATGACTGGCCAGACGGCGTACTCGAACTTCAGCATCTGCGCGCCCTGGACCTTAGGGGCAACGACATCCGACAGTTCCCGGACCGCTTGTTGGGCGGCAACCATGAAGGGCTGGTTGCAGGCACGGACTTGTCGGAAAACCCGCTGACGCTCAACAGCCTGGAGCAGCTCAGGGATTACAGCGCGGCGAACGCAGATCGTGACGTGATGGGCTACTCGAGAACGCAGCTGGACCGTGAAATAGAGCGATTGCAAGAAACGGACAGCACCTCCGGTTCCGATTCTGACTCGGACCTCGACAGCGATAGCGATGGCGACCAAGCGGGCGGCGCCAGGCGCGCTGACCCGCATGCCGGCGTCGAGGCGGGCGAGATCATCGAAAACCCGCAACAAGAGGTTGGCGCTGCGGCGATGGACATCTGGCTCACCCTCGCCCCTGACGATGTGCGAGTGGCGCGGCAAACGCTGTGGCGGCAACTGGCTCAAGAGGCCAACCATGAAGCATTTTTTCATTTGCTCTCGAGATTACCGGATACGCTCGAGTTCAAGCTGGCGGGCGCCGATCTGACTCAACGGGTGTGGCAGGTCATGCAGGCCGCTGGGGAAAATACCGAGTTGCGCGAGCTGTTGTTTATCGACGCCCAGACCCATTACACCTGCAGCGATGGACGAATCCTCTCGTTCAGTGAGTTGGAAACACGGGCTTACGAGTACACCGCGCTGCGCGATATTCCGCGCAATCGCCCGGAACAGCGAGGCCGGGCCCTGGTCGATCTGACGCGACGTCTGTTTCGCCTGGACAGGGTCGACAAGCTGGCGGAAGCCGCCGCGAAAAACAAAGACCGCGCGGAAATTCGCCTGCAATACCGAATCGCATTGGCTCGCGGCTGGCCGGACGGCCTGGAGTTGCCAGCGCAACCGGAGCATATGCTGTATGGCACGCCGATTCGCGGACAGAGACTGGAGACGGCCCGCGCCGCTGTTCTGGCAGACGAGGCGTCGGGTCTGTTTCTGGAGGACCTGATCGCCCGTGACTACTGGATTCGCTATCTGGAGGAGCGCTACGGCGAAACGTTCGCGGAGCTTGAGCGCGATGCCACCCGGCGTCAGGGAGAAATTGAAGATGCACATCTGGACTGGATCGACAACGAGGAGACGAATAGCCGTTATCTGGAAGCGCTGACGCGGTTTCAGATCGAACGAGCAGAAGCACGTACGCAGGCGCTCATGACGCTGTCTCGCGCAGAGTTGCAAGCGCCGGCAACCCCGGCATCACCGCAACCCGGCCCGTCACGGCGCCCGTGAGCGCGACGTTGAACACGCCCGGGAGCACGCCGCTCCCGGGCCTGGCACACCTCAGTTGTCGTAACCCAGGTTCGGCGCCAGCCAGCGTTCGGTCACGCTCAGTTCCTGACCTTTGCGCGAGGTGTAGCTCTGCACCTGGTCCTTGTCGATTTTGCCGACGGCAAAATACTGCGCCTGTGGATGGGCGAAGTACCAGCCACTGACCGCGGCAGCAGGGAACATCGCGTAGTGTTCGGTGAGGAACACGCCGCTGCGCCCGGCGCGCATCTCGGCCGCTTCCGGGTCGAGCAGGGTGAACAGCGCGGCTTTCTCGGTGTGGTCCGGGCAGGCCGGGTAACCGGGAGCGGGGCGGATGCCACGGTATTGCTCTTTGATCAGTGCATCGTTGTCCAGCGTCTCATCCTTGGCGTAACCCCAATGCTCTTTGCGCACCTGCTGGTGCAGCCATTCGGCACAGGCCTCGGCCAAACGGTCGGCGAGGGCCTTGACCATGATCGAGTTGTAGTCGTCGCCAGCGTCCTGATAGGCCTTGGCGACTTCTTCGGCGCCAATGCCGGCGGTGGTGATAAAGCCGCCGACGTAGTCGGTGATTTCGCTGTCCTTCGGCGCGACGAAGTCGGCGAGGCAGAAGTTCGGTTTGCCGTCGGTCTTGATGATCTGCTGACGCAGGTGATGCAGTTTGGCCATTGGCTTGCCGTCATCGTCGTACAGCTCGATGTCGTCTTCGTTTACCTGGTTGGCCGGCCAGAAACCGAACACGGCGCGGGCGCTGATCAGCTTCTCGTCGATCAGCTTGGCGAGCATCTCCCGGGCGTCCTTGTACAGCGCAGTGGCGGCTTCACCGACCACTTCGTCTTCGAGGATGCGCGGGAACTTGCCGGCCAGATCCCAGGAAATGAAGAACGGCGTCCAGTCGATGTACTCGGCCAGGACCTTGAGGTCGATGTTGTCCAGCACTTTGCTGCCGGTAAAGGTCGGTTTGACCGGCTGATAGCTGGCCCAGTCGAACTGCGGTTTCTTGGCGATGGCGGCGGCGTAGCTCAAACGCTCGGTGCGCGCGCTGCGATTGGAAGTGCGCTCGCGAACATCAATATATTCCAGGCGGGTTTTCTCGACGAAACCGGCCTTCAATTCCTTGGAAAGCAACTGCGTTGCCACGCCCACGGCGCGCGAGGCGTCAGTCACGTAGATCACTGCGTCGTTGCTGTACTTCGGCTCGATCTTCACGGCGGTGTGCGCTTTGGAAGTCGTTGCGCCACCAATCATCAGCGGCAGGTGGAAATCCTGGCGCTGCATTTCGCGAGCGACGTGGACCATTTCGTCCAGCGATGGCGTGATCAGGCCGGAGAGGCCGATGATGTCGCATTTCTCCTCTTTGGCGACCTGCAGAATCTTCTCGGCCGGCACCATTACCCCAAGGTCGACGATGTCGTAGCCGTTGCAACCGAGTACCACGCCGACGATGTTCTTGCCGATGTCGTGCACGTCACCCTTGACGGTCGCCATGAGAATCTTGCCCTTGGCCTCCGGCTTGTCGCCTTTTTCCAGTTCGATGAACGGGATCAAGTGAGCCACGGCCTGCTTCATCACCCGGGCGGATTTGACCACCTGCGGCAGGAACATTTTGCCAGCGCCGAACAGGTCACCGACGATGTTCATGCCGGACATCAGTGGACCTTCGATGACTTCGATCGGACGGGCGAACGACTGGCGCGATTCTTCGGTGTCTTCGACGATGTGCGTGGTGATGCCTTTGACCAGCGCATGCTCCAGACGCTTGTTGACGTCCCAGTTGCGCCACTCTTCAGTCTCTGCTTCCTTGACGCTGCCGTCGCCCTTGTACTTGTCGGCGATGGCGAGCAGGGCGTCGGTGCCTTCCGGCGTGCGGTTGAGGATCACGTCTTCAACGGCGTCGCGCAGCTCGACCGGGATCTGATCGTAGATCTCCAGCTGGCCGGCGTTGACGATGCCCATGGTCAGGCCCGCGCGGATGGCGTGCAGCAGGAACACCGAATGGATCGCCTCGCGCACCGGGTTGTTGCCGCGGAACGAGAACGACACGTTGGACACACCGCCGGACGTCAGCGCGTACGGCAGTTCGTCGCGGATGTAGGCGCAGGCGTTAATGAAGTCCACGGCATAGTTGTTGTGTTCTTCGATACCGGTGGCAACGGCGAAGATGTTCGGGTCGAAAATGATGTCTTCCGGCGGGAAGCCGACTTCGTTGACCAGAATGTCGTAGGAGCGCTTGCAGATTTCCTTTTTGCGCGCCTCGGTGTCGGCCTGACCGGCTTCATCGAACGCCATCACCACCACGGCGGCGCCATAGCGCTTGCACAGTCTGGCGTGATGGATGAATTGCTCGACGCCTTCTTTCATGCTGATCGAGTTGACGATGCCCTTGCCCTGAATGCACTTGAGGCCGGCTTCGATCACTTCCCATTTCGACGAGTCGATCATGATCGGCACGCGCGAGATGTCCGGCTCGCCGGCAATCAGATTGAGGAAGGTCACCATGGCCTTCTTCGAATCGAGCATGCCCTCGTCCATGTTGATGTCGATCACCTGCGCGCCGGCCTCGACCTGCTGCAGGGCGACTTCCAGGGCTTCGGTGTAGTTGTCTTCACGGATCAGACGGGCGAATTTTGCCGAACCGGTGATGTTGGTGCGCTCGCCGACGTTGACGAACAGCGAGTTGCGATCGATGGTGAACGGCTCCAGGCCCGACAGGCGGCAGGCCTTGGGAATGTCCGGAATTTGCCGCGGCGCATAACCGGCGACCGCGTTGGCGATGGCTTCGATGTGGCCCGGCGTGGTGCCGCAGCAGCCACCGACAATGTTGAGGAAGCCGCTCTGGGCGAACTCTTCGATGACTTTGGCGGTTTGCGCCGGCAGCTCGTCGTACTCGCCGAATTCGTTTGGCAGGCCGGCGTTCGGGTGTGCGGAAACGTGGGTGCTGGCCTTGTTCGACAACTCTTCCAGGTACGGACGCAGCTCGCTGGCGCCGAGGGCGCAGTTCAGACCGACCGAAATTGGCTTGGCATGGGCCACCGAGTTCCAGAACGCTTCGGTGGTCTGGCCGGAGAGGGTTCGGCCAGACGCATCGGTGATGGTCCCGGAGATCATGATCGGCAGTTCGATGTGCAGCTCTTCAAACACGCCCTGCACGGCGAAAATCGCGGCTTTGGCGTTAAGGGTGTCGAAGATCGTCTCGATCAGGATCAGGTCGGCGCCGCCCTCGATCAGGCCTTTGGTGGCTTCGGTGTAGTTCTCCACCAGCTCATCGAAGGTCACGTTGCGGTAGCCGGGGTTGTTGACGTCAGGCGACAGCGAGCAGGTGCGACTGGTAGGCCCGAGCACGCCGGCGACGAAACGCGGCTTGGCCGGGTTTTCGGCAGTCTTGGCGTCGGCGATCTTGCGCGCCAGCCGTGCGCCTTCTACGTTTAGCTCATACGCCAGCTCTTCCATGCCGTAGTCGGCCATGGAAATGCGCGTGGCGTTGAAGGTGTTGGTTTCGAGAATGTCGGCGCCGGCGTCCAGATAGGCTTTTTCGATGCCGCCGATCACGTCGGGACGGGTGATCACCAGCAGGTCGTTGTTACCCTTGACGTCGCTTGGCCAGTCCGCGAAGCGTTTGCCGCGGTAATCCTGCTCTTCGAGCTTGTAGCTCTGGATCATCGTGCCCATCCCGCCGTCGAGAATCAGGATGCGCTCTTTGAGGGCTTGCTTGAGAGCTTGAAGGCGGACGCTGCGATCGGACATGTGGACTACTCGGAAAGACCATTACGAAGGAACGGGATCATAACAAACCTGTGCGCTTTTAGAGCATGTTCGGCTTTTGCATGAATATCGCTCATGTTGGTACGGCCGTCATAACGGTAGAATCGCCGCCTTTTTTCACAATCGGGATCAGCAGCATGCCGTACCGCGTCATCAGTTTTCTGTTGCTGGTCCTGAGCGGGGGCGCTGCGGCGCAAGATCCTGCGATCTCGTCCTCCATTTCCTACAGCCGTGATATCCAACCGATCTTCACCGAGAAGTGCGTCGCGTGCCACGCCTGCTACGACTCGGCCTGCCAGCTCAACCTGGGCAGTGGCGAAGGCGCCGCCCGTGGCGCGAGCAAGATGCCGGTGTATGACGGCGAACGCACGCAGGCCGCGCCGACCACGCGACTGTTCTACGACGCTTTTGGCAAACGCGCCTGGCAGCAAAAAGACTTCTACTCGGTGCTCGATGCCCAAGGCAGCCAGGCCGCACTGATGGCGCGCATGCTGGAGCTGGGTCACAAGACGCCGCTGACGCCGAATGCCAAGTTGCCGCAAGACATTGTTCTGGGGCTCAACCGCAATAATCTGTGCGCGATGCCCGGCGAGTTTGACGCGTATGCCAGTGCGCACCCGAAGGAAGGCATGCCGCTGGCCGTCACCGGATTGTCCGATCAGCAATATCAGACTTTGCAGCGCTGGCTGGCGTCCGGTGCGCCGATTGACGAGCAAAACCTGGCGCCGAGCGCGCAAGAGGCGATGCAGATCGTGCAGTGGGAAAATCTGCTCAACGCCCCGGGCGCACGGCAAAGTCTGGTGGGCCGCTGGCTCTACGAGCACTGGTATCTGGCGCACATCTATTTCAAGGACGGCGCGCCTGGGCGTTATTTCCAGTGGGTGCGTTCGCGCACGCCGAGCGGCCAGCCGATCGACCTGATCGCCACCCGTCGTCCCAACGACGACCCGGGCACTCAGGTGTATTACCGCTTGTGGCCGGTGCAAGGGGTGATCGTGCACAAGACGCACATCACTTATCCGCTGAGCGCGGCGAAAATGGCGCGGATCAAAAGCCTGTTCTACAGCGGCAACTGGCAAGTCAGCGCGCTGCCGGGTTATGGCCCGCAGAGCCGGGCCAATCCGTTTGCCACATTCGAGGCGATCCCGGCGCAGGCGCGCTATCAGTTCATGCTCGATAACGCCGAGTATTTTGTGCGTACCTTTATTCGCGGGCCGGTGTGTCGTGGGCAGATTGCGACCGATGTGATCCGCGACAATTTCTGGGCGCTGTTCCAGGCCCCGGAACATGACTTGTACATCACCGACCCCAACTACCGCGGCCAGGCCACGCCGTTGCTGGCCATGCCCGGGCAGAACGACGATGTTGGCAGCATCTTGAGCCTGTGGCGCAATTACCGCGACAAGCGCAACGAATACGAAGTCCTGCGCCGCGACAGCTACGCCGACCTGCCGGCGCCGAGCTGGTCGACCCTGTGGGCCGGCAACGACAATGCGCTGCTGAGCATCTTCCGCCACTTCGACAGTGCGTCGGTGACCAAAGGCCTGATCGGTGACGTGCCGCAGACGATGTGGCTGTTCGACTATCCGCTGCTGGAACGCACCTATTATCAGTTGGCGGTCAACTTCGATGTGTTCGGCAACGTCTCCCATCAGGCGCAGACGCGGTTGTATTTCGACCTGATCCGCAACGGCGCCGAGCAGAACTTCCTGCGCCTGATGCCGGCCGATTCCCGCGAGGATTACCTCAACGACTGGTATCAGAACAGCGGGCAGTTGAAGATGTGGCTCGACTACGAAGCCATCGACGACGATAAGCCGACCGGGCTGAAACTCGACGATAAAAATCCGAAACGCGATTTTGCCCGGCAGTTGCTGGCGCGCTATGGCGATCTCAATGCCCGGCCGGATCCGATCAACCGCTGCGACGGCGCCTATTGCTCACGACCGAATATCGACCCGGCGCTGCAAAATGCGGAGCAGGCCTTGAGTCGTCTGGCCTCGCGTCCGGCAGCGGGATTGAAAGTCATTGATCTGTTGCCGGAAGCGACGATGTTGCGCGTCGAAACCGCCAGCGGCAAACGCGAGGTCTACAGCCTGGTGCGTAATCGTGCCCACAGCAACGTGGCGTTCCTGCTCGGCGAATCATTGCGCTATCAGCCAGGGTTGGACACGTTGACGATTTACCCGGGTGTGCTCAGCAGTTACCCGAACTTCATGTTCAACGTGCCGGCCGAGCAAGTGCCGGCCTTCGTCGATGCCATGGAAAACGCCAGAGACGCCAACCGTTTCGAGAAAATCGTCGAGCGTTGGGGGATTCGTCGCAGTCATCCGCAATTCTGGTTCTACTTCCACGACTTGAGCCAGTACCTCCATGAGACCGATCCCGTGGAGGAGGGCGTGCTGGATATGAATCGGTACGAGAACCTGTGAGTCATCGCTACCGCTAAATGGGATATTCGGAACAGAACCGGTGGGAGCGGGCTTGCTCGCGAAGGCGCGCTATCAGGCAACATCATCCTTGTATGCGCCACCGCTTTCGCGAGCAAGCCCGCTCCCACAGGGGATGCAGGGTGAACTATCGAGAATCTTTCCCGACAAAAATACTAGGACTTTGTCCGGCGCAATGATTGGCGTAAACTGCGCCCAAGCCTGCGAGGAGTTTCCATGACCGCTATTACCATTACTGACGCCGCCCACGATTACCTGGCCGATCTGCTCTCCAAGCAGAACACCCCGGGTATCGGCATCCGCGTCTTCATCACCCAGCCTGGCACCCAGTACGCCGAAACCTGCATTGCCTACTGCAAGCCGGGCGAAGAGAAACCCGAAGACACCGCGCTGGGGCTGAAGAGCTTCACCGCGTACATCGACTCGTTCAGCGAAGCGTTTCTCGATGACGCCGTCGTCGACTACGCCACCGACCGCATGGGCGGCCAGCTGACCATCAAGGCGCCTAACGCCAAAGTCCCGATGGTCAACGCCGACAGCCCGGTCAACGAGCGCATCAATTATTACCTGCAAACCGAAATCAACCCGGGGCTGGCCAGCCACGGCGGCCAGGTCAGCCTGATCGATGTGGTTGAAGACGGCATCGCTGTCCTGCAGTTCGGTGGCGGTTGCCAGGGCTGCGGCCAGGCCGATGTCACCTTGAAGGAAGGCATCGAGCGCACCTTGCTCGAGCGTATCCCCGAACTCAAGGGCGTGCGCGACGTGACTGACCACACGCAAAAAGAAAACGCCTACTACTGAGTAAGGCGTTCCTGTGGCGAGGGAGCTTGCTCCCGCTGGATCGCGCAGCGATCCCAAACCGGACAAACCTTTCACCGTGGAAAGGTGTCGACCGGATTGTGACTGCCTTGCAGTCAGGCGGGAGCAAGCTCCCTCGCCACAAACCTTCTTCAATGATGCCTTCGCGAGCAAGCTCGCTCCCACATTTGGAATGCGGTCAAATGTGGGAGCGAGCTTGCTCGCGAAGGGGTCCTCATGGGCGATAGAGGTGAGCATGCCCGGCGCGATACAGCGATGACTCGCTGAATACCTCACTGCCTAACACTCGCCCGACCAGGATCAGCGCCGTGCGTCGAAAACCCTTGGCCTCGACTTTCCCGGCGATATCCGCCAGCGTCCCCACCACCCAATCCTGATCCGGCCACGTCGCTCGGTGAATCACCGCAATCGGGCAGTCCGCGCCGTAATGCGGCAGCAGCTCGGCGAGGATTTTCTCCAGATGCTTGACTCCCAGATGAATCGCCATGGTCGCCCCATGCTGCGCGAGGCTGCCGAGTGCTTCGCCCGCCGGCATGGCGGTCTTGTCGGCATAACGCGTCAGAATCACGCTTTGCGAAACGTCCGGCAGGGTCAGTTCGGCACCGAGCAAGGCCGCACACGCAGCTGTCGCGGTGACACCAGGGATGATTTCAAAGGGAATACCAAGTTCGCGCAAGCAGCGAATCTGCTCACCGATCGCGCCATAGAGGCTCGGATCACCGGAGTGCACCCTTGCCACGTCCTGGCCTCGGTCATAGGCAGACTTGATCAGGTCGATGATTTGTTCCAGGTGCAGTTCAGCGCTGTTGACCACCGTTTCGGCGCGATGGCCTTCAAGCACCGCCGCCGGCACCAGCGAACCTGCATAAATGATCACCGGGCAGTCACGGATCAGCCGTTGGCCTTTGACGGTGATCAGTTCCGGGTCGCCGGGGCCGGCGCCGATGAAGTAAACGGTCATGGTGCAATCCTGTGAAAGCGCAGTGATGAGCACGCAGATGAACAATGCTCATGATCGAAAGCGGAGATTATCGAGGTTTTAGGCAGCGCCGGCCAACGCCAGTGTGGCCTGAGCGTATTTTTGCCGGGCAATCAGCAGTTTCGCCGGGCCCTGAATCAGCCGTTCGGCAAGCGCCAGCGCGGCGCTTTCCGCGACCCCGTAACAGCCGGTTCGCTCGTAGGCGATCTGAGATTGATGGCTGAGGCGCGGCTGGTAAGCGGCCAGTTCGGCGCTGCTGAAATATTGCAGGGGCAGGTCCAATTGCCTGGCAAGTTCCAGCAGACCCGGTTCGTCGCGCTTCAAGTCGATACTGGCCAGCGCCTTGACCGCTCGCAGTTCGATGCGATGCGCCTGTAACGCTTGATCAAGTAGCGCGCGCAGCGTGGCGGCCGTGCAGCCACGCTGGCAGCCCAGGCCGACCACCAGGGTCGGCGCCGTGCTGGCGTCATTCATGCCGGATTTTTGCGGCGGAACAACCAGGCGCTGATCAGGCCCAGGGCCAGCCAGAACGCGACGTTGGTCAACTGCGAGGCAATCTTGAACTGAGTTTCCAATGCTTGTGGGGCGAGCATCGAATGCACCTGCGGTTGCGGCGCGCCGATCACGTGAGGCACCAGCAGGATGGCGACGCCGAAGACTTTCATCAGCCAGTTGTGGCTGAACGCGATCAAGGCCAGGCCGACAGCGGTGGAGGCGGCCGTACCGATCCACCAGAGCTGCCGTGAAGCCAGCTCCGCCGCGGCAGTGCCCGGCAACTCCGGCGGCAGGCCCAGGGTCGGTGCCAGCACGAACGTCGCGTAACCGGCCAGGCCCCAGAGCAGGCCCTGCGAGGTTTTCGTCGGCGCACGCAGCGTGTACAGCCCGGCGAGCATCAGGGCGAAACCGACGGCGACGACCAGATTGCCGCCCGTGGTCGACACCACTCGTTGCCAGCCGTTTTCCGGCTCCCAGGCTTCGCTGTCATGGCTATGAGCAGCAGCCCCGGCGGCGTGTTCGTGAGCTTCGGCCACAGGCTCTGCTTGCTCGTAGGTTTCCGCCTGCAAAATCAGCGGCGACACCCAGAAGCTTTGCAGCAGGGTGAGCAGCAGGGCGGCCAGCAGGCCGCTGAAGCCTGCGGTTTGGGCAATGCGCTTGATCATCTCGGCAGGTCTCAGTGGCACGGGAACGCGGCGCTGTGGCGGGTATCGTGGGCGGCGTTGTGCACCGCTTCGATGTGCGAGAACCCGGCGAAATAGACGAGGCCGGCGCCGAGGATCGACGCCAGGAGCGCGGCGATCAGGCGTTGCGACAGGGTGCTGGTGCTGGAGATGGTGTCCGTGGTGTTGCCGGTGCTGCTGATAATCGACATGGCGCTTCCCTCTGAAGTGTCAGCGGGTGAACAGAACGCATGCAGACTCCCCGCGAGTCAGGCCCGCAGAGGTTCGAACAGCGCCCGCCCACCGCGGGTTTGTCTGGTGCAGTGACGCCGAGGCGCACTGTGTGTTGCGGGCCGGTCTCCGGGCTCACGAGGGGGTGGCATTGAAGCCGACCTGCAAGCATCACCTTCCCATGCCGGGGCACAGTGGATCTGACGCTTCGCTCGCTTACCGTTGCGGGGGCAGCACCGGACTGACATGGCTTGAAAGTAAAGCACATGATTCACCGGTTTCCCGTTTCACCCTGTGAAGGGCACCCGTAACAAGTTGTGTAGGAGAGCATGGGCGGGGATCGCCGTCAATCGACGACTAGCGCAGGGCGAGCAGCACGTACACCGCCAAAGCAATCAGAAACGCATAGTAAGACTTCAGTCGCGTCAGGCTCAGCAGCCAGGCCAGCGCCACCGGCACGATCCACGGCATGGCCGCCGCCTGTTGTGTCGCCAGCGGATACAGCGCCCCGGCCAGCAGGCTGACCAGCATCGCCACCGAGGTGTATTTGCCAAGCCGGTCGATGAAGGCACGGGCGCCGCCGGACAGCCGTTCGACATTGACCGCCAGCGGCAACAAGCGGCACACCGCCGACACCAGCGCGCAGATCGCAACGTACAGCCAGAAGGTACTAGGGTCGGTCATAGGCGTAACTCGTCAGGACTGTGACCGCCAACACCAACAGCAGGCTGATTTCGCCTAGCCAGAGCAAACTCGCGGCAGCGGCCAGACCGGCAATCCATTGTCCATGGAAGCTGTGACGGTCGCGCGCCATCTTGCCCAGCGATGCGCTGAGAAAGATCGCAATCACTACGCTGGCATGGTCCATCAAGGCGTCGTCGGCCAGGCGGGCGAAGCAATAACCGACCACGGTGCCGAGCAGCGCGGCGGCGTACAACAACAAGCACACGGTGTTGGCGTACGGGCGGCTGATCGGCTGCTGTTCCTTGCGGATCGACATCAGCGTGAAGGCCGCGTTAGCCATCACCGCCAGCGCCGGTACGAATGTTTTGATCGGGCCGTCGAGGCTCGATTTCAGGCTCAGCGTGAACACCAGAAAACGCAGGTTGATGCTCAGTGCTGACACCAGCACGCCGAAAGCATTGAGCAGATGCGCCGGGGTTTCCAGCAGGGTCAGTTGCAGCGGCGAGGCCATCACCGTGCCGCTGAACACCAGCATGGCCGGCAAGTCCAGGCCATGGCGGCGCCCGAGCATGCCGATCAGGCTGAAGGTCAGCAGCAGCGAAAAGACGAACGGCAGCGCATCACGAATGCCGGTCGCAATCTCGTTGTGCGCCGCCGGTTTTGCCAGTGCGGACTCAGCCGGCATGAGTGCTGCGGCGCGCGTCGGCGAGCAGCTTCTCCACGCCGTTTTTATAGGCCAGGGCTTTCTCCAGGTAGTACTCGGTGGAAAATCGCGGAATGAACTCTTCCACCACCGCCACCCCGCTATAGCCATTGACTGCAAAGCGATTGAGCACATCGCTCAGGCGCAGGTTGCCTTCGCCGATCGGCAGGTGCTGGTGGTGGGTGTCGTTGAGGTCGGCGATGTGCAAATGGCGGGTCACCGGCGCGAGAGCGGCGATGGCGGCGAACAGCTCGTCGCCATACGGCAGTAGTGAGCACAGGTGCGTCACATCGATGGTCACGAAGCAGCCGGTTTGCTGGTGGAAACGCAGGTGTTCTTCGACCGTGAAAACCGGGAATTTCGGCCGCTGACCACCCATGTTTTCCAGGCACAGGGCGATGCCAGTCGTATTGCAACGCACCTTGACTTGATTGATGGCGGCGATCAGGTTGTCGAGCAGCTCGCGGTTGTCCAGTTGATCCTTGTAGCCGGGGTGGAAGGTGACGCTGGTGGCGCCGGCCTGACGGGAAAAGTCCACGGCGGCGCTCAGGCAGTCCACGGCCTGCGCACGTTCGGCCAGATCCGCGGAACACAGGTTGTACTTGCGACCCCACCAGCCGGCATGCACCGTCAGCGTGATGCCGTTCTGCTCGGTGAAGCTGCGGATTTGTCGGGCGAGGTTCGCACGTTGTTCGGTGCTGAGCGACCAGAACACCTTTTCGGCGTCTTCGCCGATTTCGAATTCCACGGCCTTGAAGTAGCGGGCCAGATCGGTGATCGAACCGAAAATGTCCGCCGGATTGTCGTAGACGTTGGTGGAAAAAGAGATCAGCGGGAAATCAGCGCTGATCGGCCCATCGATGCGGTACAGCGTCTCTTGTGTGGTCATTGCGCCTGTCCTTGCGTAGTGAAAGGTGGGTGGGAAATCGCGGCGTTGAACAGCACCGGGTCGTCCGCCTCGCGACAGGCCAGCAACACGTAGCCGTGACGGTCGGCGGAGCGGCGGATCGGGTGGCCGAACTTGTCGTGGTTGAGGCTCGCGCGCAGGGCGAAGGGTTGCTCCAGCAGACGTGCCTGTAGCGGTTGCGGGTCAGTGGCGGGGTCCGCTTCGATGTAGCGGATCGCCATTTTCACGTAGTGCTTTTCCGGCGCCGGCAGCGCGATGCCGGTCATGGCGGCGAGGGTGCTGGCGGCCAGGTGCACGCCGGTGGTTTTCCAGACCATTTCCCAGATCTGGTCGCCGCCGAAGCGGGTCTGGGTTTCGATGAACTGCAGGCGTGAACCGTCGAGCTTGACCTCGGTATGCGCCGGTCCCCAGCGGTTGCCCATGCGTTCGAGCAGCCACAGCACGGCTTCTTCGATTTGTACACGCGTGGCGTTGTCGAGCCCGGCCGGAAAGTCATGCCCGGTTTCGACGTAACCCGGCGCGCCGCTGGTGTGCTTGCGCGTGATACCAAGGATTTGATGGCGGCCGTCCAGGCTCAGCGACTCGACGCTGTATTCATCGCCACCAGCGAAAGCCTCGATCAGATTGTCGCCTTGAAGCTGTAGATGCTCGGCGTCCTCCGGTTGGTTGATGGCATAAACGCCCTGGCTGCCCGAGCCGTTGACGGGTTTGACGATGGCCGGACCATGACGCAGAACGAAGGCGCGAACCTCCTCGACACGGGTCACCGCTGCGGCCGGCAGCTCGTAGCGGCTGCCCTGAAGCAACTGGCGAAAGCGCAGCTTGTCGCGGCTGACTTCGACGCTGCGCAAGCTGTTGTGAGTGATGCCCAGCCGTTCGCCGAGCTGTGAGGCGGGCAACAGGCCCAGCTCCGAGAACGACACCACGGCAGCGAATGGCCGCTGCCGGTGCAAGCGCTCGAGGGTTTCGCTATAGGCCGAGAGATCGGCGATGTCCGGCGTCAGCACCAGCGTTGCATGCTCGCGCTGGTACTCAGAGACCTCGCCGGGTGGTTGAACGAGGGTAAAACGCAGTTGCCGCGCAGTGTCCCAATCCAGCCCCGAATCGCGCCCGCCGATGAGCAAGACGTGCTTGCCACTCGCGGCCGCCGAAGTTTCGCCGTAGACATCGAGGTCAGCGACGGCCAGCAAGGATTCACGCAGGCTCGCGGTGTCGGGCTGCTTGAACTCGATGTACAGATAGTTCTGAAAACCGTGGCTGACCGGGCCGATGCTGTCGCCCGGATCGACGTAGGCGTACCAGCGCTGGAAGCCCGGCAGGCGGGTGATGCGGTCGGCGTTGTGCAGGCCGTCATAGAAGCGGTCTGCACGGGCGAAGGGGGTGGCGATGCCGAACGGCGCGGGCGTCTGGCGGGGCTGGGGCAGCGTTTGCGCGCTGAGTGCCCGGTGATAACAGACGTCCAGCGACAACCCCCACGCCTGGCGAATGACATGAATCCGGCTGCCGCCCGGGCGCGCGCCGACCTCAAGAACTCGCGGCCCGTTGGCGGTGAGAATGAATTCGACGTGGGCAAACGTACCCGCCAGTTCCAGCGCTTTCACCGCGTCATGGGACAGGCGCTGGCAGCGCGCTTGCAACGCGGTATCGGCGGCCAGCGTCGACGGGGTGTAGCGGGCGAAGTGGTGAAAGTCAGCGCGACCGATATCGACACCGGCGATCACGTCGACAATCGGAAAACTGTGGATCGTGCCGTCCGCCGCGATAGCGCAATCAATGGAGTGGTTGGAGCCCTGAAGGAACTCCTCCAGCAGCAACTGATCGGTTTCACGCTGTTTGCCCGCCACGTAACGCTGCAGCGCGGGCCATTCATGGCGGGCGTAGTCGAGCAGTTCCTGTGGATTGTGGAGGCAGCGCACAAACAGGCTGCTGTAGAGGTTCGCCGGTTTCAGAATGAACGGGTAGGGCAGTTCCGTCGGGCGCGCGAGCAGCTCGTCGATGCGGACCTCGCGCGACAGCACGTGCAGATCGGGATTGCCCGACTGCTGGAAGCGTTGGCGTTGCAGCACCTTGTCCAAGGTGTTTTCCACGTTCCGGTGCAAATGCGCCAGGGCCGGCAGCGCCGCGCACAGTCGGGCGGTGATGGCGACATAGCCTTCGCGAAAATTCAGCACGCTGGTGAACCGGTGCTCGTCGAGCAGGCGCTGCGTCAGGGCAATCAGTTCCGCGCTCAGCCCTTTGGAAAAATCGTACAGGGCCACGGGCGAAATCCGGCTCGCGTCGGCGATCTTGCTGGTTTTGCGGCTGTCGGCGATCAACAGCGGCGTGATGCCTTCGGCGAGCAGGCCTTCGTATTCGCCGTCGCGGATGTTGCCGATAATCAGGCAGGCTGGCGCGCTCATTGGCAAGTCTCCTGGTCGAAGCTGTAGTGGATCCGGTTCAGGCGTTGACAGATATGGCCGAGGCGGATGCGGTCCACGCCGTTCGCGCCACCGCTGAGGACGTTGCGGATGATGTGCGCCAAGGCATCCAGGTCCTCGCCGGTGATACCGAGCCGGGTGATTTCCTGCAGGCCGAAGCGCAGGCAGTCACGGCCGTTGACCTGTTTGTTGTTGACCCGAATGCCCAGTTCGTTGAGCTGTTGCGCCGCTTGCCGGGCCTGTTCACCTTCGAGCAACAGCAGGTGCGTGTCGGTGGGGTGCAGCGTCCATCCTGGAATGCCGACCAGCGCGTCGTGCAACTGGCGGGTGTTGGCGCACATGCGTTGGGCGTAGGCCTGGCCGTACTGGCGGGTTTCCATGAGGGTGACGAACAATTGCAGCAGGCCGGGCAGGTTGGGCGAGGACACCAGCCCGCCGCTGAGGGTCTGCTCGATCCGCCGGGCGAGGTCGGCACGCCGCGACACGATCAGCGCCCGGTGCGGACCGGCGAGGGATTTGTGCGTGTTGCCCTGAAGAATGTCGGCCCCGTCGTCCAGCGGATTGGGGAAGGCCTGACCGGCGATCAGCCCCAGAGTGTGCGAGGCGTCGTAGATAATCAGCGTGCGTTGCAGGCCGCAGCGATCGAGCAAGGCGCGCAACGGCTGAAGGGCGATCGCCCGGGTGGTCAGGCCGTGGTCGAGCAGCACAGCAACAGGGGGCGCCGCGAGGGTTTGAAGCTGTTGCCGGAAATCCTCGAGATCGATTTGCCCGCCAGCGGTCAGTCTGCAAAACACGCTGTGCCTGCCGATTTTCTGCACCAATGGCCCGGTTGCAAAATGTCCGCCGCTGGCGGGTGCCAGCGACACAATGGCGTCGCCCGGTTCGCTCAGGGCGGCCAGCACGCTCAGTGTGCAGTGCACGCCGGACAACACGCGATACTCGACGAAAGGGGCGTTGAACATCGCCTGCACGGCCTGGGTCGCCAATGCCTTCAATGTTTCGACTTCGGGAAAATGCTCGATCTGCATGCCGTTGAATTCAGCGGCATAGCGTTGGCCTTCGATGGCTTGAGCGTTGAACAAGTAACGCTCGTAATGCCGGTTCTGGCCGAGTGTGCGCGCAGTGTCGGACAAAATATTTTCATTGGCCGTCAGCGACAAGGTACAAGTTCGTCGCGCTCCGGCCTGTTGGAACTGTTCAATAATAAAATCATGTGCGCCGGGTGTGCCGACTGAAAGTGCATGGCTTGAATGATTCATTAATAGTCCGCCAGGTCGAAGTCGATAATCAACATGTCGCGGCTGCCGCGATCCGAATGCATGCCTGATATTTGCAGCGGTGAAACTTCGTGCAGAAGTATTCGGTCATTCAAAACAACGGTTTCCATGTAATCCGTCAAAGTTGCACTGAATATACAGTCGCCTTCTTCCGCAAATATCCGGCTTTCGCCCCCCGTGACTTGCTGGCGTTCAATCAGGTGTTGAAAGACAAAATCGTGCCCGTCGCGATGCCGGCCTTCGGGGGTGGCGTGGCCGGCATTGCGTTCATCGCAGAGGATGCGGAATTGATGGCAGGTCACCAGCCAGTCACGCGGGCCGACGGTCATTTCCATCAGTGCCAGGTCGGCGGCGAGCAATGTTTGCAGAACCGCGGAGTCGATGAATGCCGCTTCGCTGCGCGTGTAAGTGCGCTGCACCCCGCCCAGCAGCGGGTTGTGTGCCTGGGCCTGAAAAAAATGGCAGTCGGGCAGCGGCGTCCATTGGTGTGCCCGATGACGATATTCGAACTTGCAGATGCGCCGCTCGCGGACACCGTTTTGCGCGTGCAAATACCCGTCGCGAGGCAAACGCTCCCAGGTCGCATTGAACGCCCGGCAATCTTCGCGCCCCAGCCTCGCAACCTGCGCCGCCGGATACTGATCACTGTGCACGTAATGGCGATGACGCAGTTGTTCGGCAAGTTCCTTTAATACAGCATCGCCTGAATGCCGTAATGCATGGCCGGCACTCATGCTGTTGCTACACAAGTTTGAGGGACAGGAATAAACAGACTGGAACACTGATAATAATCAGACATGCAAGAATTCCTTTCTTGTGGTGGCGCAGTCCATGTGAGGCCCATGGTTCATATCCTGTATCAATTTATCAATTGTGTTTTTGTAAAGAAATGTAATTAAGGTGTTCAGACGCTCTATTTCAAGTGTGTCCGCCGAGTTGCACTTAGTTGGTGGCCGATTGATATGTCAGAGATAGCTTACAGATTTTGTGTTAGTCGAGATCTGTTCTCGATTCATATATGAAAGATTAATGTCCCTATAGCGATAATATTGCAAAGATTGACCCGCCTGCCGCGCATGCGTAGCCTTGCGCTTTCGAGGTTCTTCGGCGCGTGCCGAAGCTAAGAAGGGAACGCGGTCAAAGCCGCGGCTGCCCCCGCAACTGTGAACGGTGCTGTTCGCTGCCACGCCACTGCCGGCCCCTTGCAAGGAGCCAGCGGGAAGGCGCAGCGAATACCAGGCCCAAGGCCTGAACACCGTCAGCCAGGAGACCTGCCTCGTCACAGATTTCTGACTTTCAACCGGGCGGGGTGATCCGGTGGCGAATTCTCCAGGCGCGCGCGTGCGTTGCCGGTTCTCGTCCCGTATGCCCGCCGCTTGCCAAAGGGCATATCGATGAAAACACTGGCCAAACTCCCCGTCACCATCGTCACCGGCTTCCTCGGTTCGGGCAAAACCACCTTGCTGCGGCACATGCTCGACAACGCTCAGGGCCGTCGTATCGCGGTGATCGTCAATGAGTTCGGCGAGTTGGGCATTGACGGTGAAATCCTCAAGCAATGCACCATCGGCTGCACTGAAGAAGAAGCCAGCGGCCGCGTCTACGAATTGGCCAACGGCTGCTTGTGCTGCACCGTTCAGGAAGAATTCTTCCCGGTGATGCGCGAACTGGTGGCGCGTCGTGGCGACCTCGATCACATCCTCATCGAAACCTCAGGCCTGGCCCTGCCAAAACCCTTGGTGCAAGCGTTCCAGTGGCCGGAAATCCGCAGTGCCTGCACCGTTGACGCGGTGATTACCGTGGTCGACAGCCCGGCCGTGGCCGCCGGCACCTTCGCCGCGTTCCCGGATCAGGTCGACGCCCAGCGCAAACTTGACCCGAACCTGGACCACGAATCGCCGCTGCACGAATTGTTCGCCGATCAACTGGCCAGCGCCGACCTCGTCATCCTCAACAAAGCCGACCAGACCAGCCCTGAAGACCTTGCGCGTGTACGCCTGGAAGTCGCCGAAGAACTGCCGCCTGCGGTAAAAATCGTCGAAGCGAGCAACGGACGCCTGCCACTGGACGTGCTGATCGGCCTCGGCGCCGGTTCCGAAGAACACATCGACAGCCGCCACAGCCATCACGATCACCACCACGACGGCGATGACGATCACGACGACCACGATCACGACGCCTTCGACTCGATCTCCATCGAACTGCCGCAAGCTGACGAAAGCTTGCTGCTCGACGCGCTGACCCAATTGGTGGTGCAGCACGGCATCCTGCGCGTGAAGGGCTTTGCGGCGATCCCGAACAAGCCGATGCGCCTGTTGATTCAAGGCGTCGGGACGCGTTTCGACAAGCACTTCGATCGCCAGTGGGGCGCCGGGGAAGCCCGGGTGACGCGTCTGGTGTTGATCGGTCAGCAACTCGACGCCGTGCAACTTGAAGCGCAATTGCGCGCCGCACTCAGCGTTTAATCCATGCACCTGCTCAGGACCCAGCCCGGCGGTTTCGTTTCGGAAGACAACATCGCCGACCTTGGACAAACCCCCGCCGACCTGGTGATCCTGTGCAGCGGCGATTCGAGCCTGGCACTGCTCGCCGAAGCGGCCCGGCAACTGCCCGATGACTACCCGAGCCTGCGCCTGGCCAACCCGATGCAGGTGCAGAACCATGCGTCGGTCGACCTGTACGTCGACGAGGTGCTGCGCCACGCCAAGGTGATTGTGATTTCGCTGCACGGTGGCATCGCCTATTGGCGCTATGGTGTCGAGCGTCTGGTTGAACTGTCCGAGCGGGGCGTGCAGGTGATTCTGGTGCCGGGCGACGACCGGCCCGACCCTGAGCTCAGCGACCTGAGTACCGTCGACGCAGTGGATCGTGATCGCCTCTGGCAGTTCTTGCGTCAGGGCGGCATGGGCAATGCGCTGGATTTCTTCCGTTGTCTGGCCAGCCGTTGGCTCGCCCGCGATTACCCTTGGGCCGAACCGCAAGCGTTGCCGCGCACGGCGATTTACCACCCCGACAAAACGTCCGCCGCGCTGAGCGACTGGCAAGCCGAATGGCTGCCTGAAAAACCGGTCGCGGCGGTGCTGTTCTACCGCTCGCACCTGCAAGCGGCCAACACGGCGTTTATCGATGTTTTCTGCCAGCGCTTGCAGGCCGCAGGACTCAATCCGCTGCCGATCGCCGTCGCCAGTCTGAAAGAGCCGGGCTGCCTGGCAGTGGTCGAAGACTGGCTGGACGACGTCGAGGCGCGGCTGATCCTCAACACTACCGGTTTCGCCCAGTCCAGCCCGGAGGCGCCGCACCTGCGGCCGTTTCGCCGCAACATCCCGGTGATTCAGGCGATTTGCGCGCAGGACAACGAGCCGGGCTGGCGCGACAGCGAGCAGGGCCTGGGACCGCGCGATCTGGCCATGCACATTGCCTTGCCGGAACTGGACGGGCGCATCATCAGCCGGCCGATCAGCTTCAAGGACCTGGCCTGGCGCAGCGAGCGCAGCCAGTCGGATGTGGTCTGCTATCGCGCGCAGCCGGAGCGCATGGATTTTGTCGCCGAATTGGCGCGGCGCTGGATCGATCTGGCACAAGTGCCGAACGGTGAAAAACGCGTCGCGTTGATTCTTGCCAACTACCCGACTCGCGACGGCCGCATCGGCAACGGCGTCGGCCTCGATACGCCGGCGGCGGCGCTGAATATCCTGCGTGCGTTGCGGGACGAGGGCTACCCGATCACCGCTGAATTGCCCGATAGCGGCACCGCGTTGATTCAGCAGTTGCTCGGTGGTGTCAGCAACGACCTCGACAGCCTCGACCTGCGTCCGTGCCAGCAAAGCCTGGCGATGGACGCGTACCTGACGATGTTCAACGCACTGCCGCCGGCCAATCGCGCTGCGGTGGTCGAGCGCTGGGGCGCGCCGCAAGACGATCCGATGTGTCGTGACGGACGCATGATGATTGCCGGTTTGCGCTTGGGCCTGACCTTTGTCGGCATTCAACCGGCGCGCGGTTATCAGGTCGATCCGAGCGCCGTGTATCACGACCCGGATCTGGTGCCGCCCCATGGTTATCTGGCGTTCTATTTCTGGTTACGCAGCGCCTATAACGCGCACGCGCTGATCCATGTCGGCAAGCATGGCAACCTCGAATGGCTGCCGGGCAAAGGCGTTGGCCTCTCGGAACAGTGCTGGCCGGATGCGCTGCTCGGACCTTTGCCCAACATCTATCCGTTTATCGTCAATGACCCGGGCGAGGGCGCCCAGGCCAAGCGGCGTACGCAGGCGGTGATCATCGACCACCTGATGCCGCCGCTGACCCGCGCCGAGACCTATGGGCCGTTGCGCAATCTGGAATTGCTCGCCGACGAATATTACGAAGCACAGTTGCTTGACCCGCGCCGCGCCCGAGAGCTGCAACGCGACATTCTGCAACTGGTGCGTGACACGCAAATCGACCGTGAGCTGCAACTGGATGCAGCACTGGACAGCGACGCTGACGCGGCGATCTGGTTGCCCCGTCTGGACACCTATTTGTGCGACTTGAAGGAGTCGCAGATTCGCGATGGTCTGCACATTTTCGGCGAATCGCCGAGCGGACGGTTGCGCATCGACACCTTGCTCGCGCTGCTGCGTATTCCACGAGGCGACGGCAAGGGCGCGCAGTCGAGTTTGTTGCGGGCGCTGGCGAAGGCGTTTGCACTGGGTTTTGATCCGCTCGACTGCGCATTGGCCGATCCGTGGACCGGCCCGCGCCCCATTGAGTTGCAAACCCTCAGCGATGAAATCTGGCGTAGCGCCGGCGACACTCGCGAACGGCTTGAATTGTTGGCCACCCAGCTTATCGCCCAGGCACTGCACGACCCGTGTGGGAGCGGGCTTGCTCGCGAAAGCGGTGTATCAGTTGACTCAATATTGGCTGACACTCCGCTATCGCGAGCAGGTTCACTCCTACAGGGACCGGGTTGGGCTGAGGTTAATGCAATCCTCGACCACCTGCGTGACATCGTCGCCCCACGCCTGGACGCTTGCGGCCCCGCCGAAATGCGCGGTCTGCTTGACGCCCTGAGCGGTCGTTTCGTCCCGGCCGGCCCCAGTGGCGCCCCTAGTCGCGGTCGTCTCGACGTGCTGCCCACCGGACGCAATTTTTATTCGGTCGACGTGCGCAACCTGCCGACCACCACCGCGTGGCGCATCGGTTTTCAGTCCGCCACGCTGATTCTTGAGCGGCACTTGCAGGACCACGGCGACCACTTGCGCCAGCTCGGGCTGTCAGTCTGGGGCACCGCCACCATGCGTACCGGCGGCGATGACATCGCCCAGGCCATGGCGTTGATGGGTGTTCGCCCGGTCTGGGCCACGGGCAGTCAGCGCGTGGATGATTTCGAGATTCTGCCGCTGAGCCTGCTCGATCGCCCACGGGTCGATGTCACGCTGCGCGTCTCCGGGTTTTTCCGCGATGCGTTTGCCAATTTGATCCGCCTGTTCGACGCCGCTGTGCAAGCGGTTGCCGCACTCGATGAGCCCGACGACTTGAACCCGCTGGCCGCCAGGGTGCGCGCTGAACGTGAAGCCTTATTGCAATCGGGCGTCGACGAGGACACCGCACGGCGTCAGGCCGGCTGGCGAATTTTCGGCGCCAAACCCGGTGCCTACGGCGCGGGCGTGCAGGGCGCCATCGACGGCCGTTTGTGGCAGACCCGCGAGGACCTTGCCGAGGTCTATCTGAACTGGGGCGCTTACGCCTACGGCGGCTCCGACGAAGGCACCGCCGCCCGCGAGCAGTTCAGCCAGCGCCTGAGCCAGGTACAAGCGGTGCTGCACAATCAGGACAATCGCGAGCACGACTTGCTCGATTCCAACGACTATTACCAGTTTCAGGGTGGCATGCTCGCGGCGGTGGAAACCCTGCGCGGTGAGGCGGCGAGCAGTTATCACGGCGATCACAGCCAGCCGGATCTGCCAAAAATCCGCACCTTGAAGGAGGAGCTGAACCGGGTGATTCGCTCACGGGCGGCGAACCCGAAATGGATCGACGGGGTCAAGCGCCACGGCTATAAAGGCGCGTTCGAACTGGCCGCGACTGTCGACAACCTGTTTGCATTTGATGCGACCACGCAGTTGATCGACGATCATCAGTACGCGTTGCTGGCGGATGCGTATTTGCTTGACCCGGCCACCCGGGATTTTGTTCGTGAACACAATCCGCATGCGCTGCGGGATATGACTGAGCGCATGCTCGAAGCGCAGCAACGCGGGATGTGGCAGGCGCCGGGGGCTTACAAAGAAGCGCTGGAAAACCTCCTGCTGGATATAGAAGAAGACACCTGACCCACTGCGATCCCCTGTAGGAGTGAGCCTGCTCGCGATAGCGTCACATCAGCTTACAACGAGTTAACTGACACACCGCCATCGCGAGCAGGCTCACTCCTACAGTAGACAAGTATTCCACCGACCATGAACGAGTAACCCTTGATGACCGACACCCCGCATTTCCCCCTGTCCGCCGTGGTCGGCGCCGATGACCTCAAACTCGCCCTGTGCCTGACTGCCATCGACCCAAAAATCGGCGGCGTATTGATCGAGGGACCGCGTGGCATGGCCAAGTCGACGCTGGCCCGGGGCCTGGCCGATCTGCTGGCCAGCGGGCAGTTCGTCACCTTGCCGCTGGGCGCAACCGAAGAGCGCCTGGTCGGCACCCTCGACCTCGACGCCGCTTTGAGCGAGGGCCGAGCGCAGTTTTCCCCCGGCGTGCTGGCCAAGGCTGACGGCGGCGTGTTGTACGTTGATGAGGTCAACCTGCTGCCCGATCACTTGGTCGACCTGCTGCTCGACGTCGCCGCCAGCGGCACCAACCTGATCGAGCGTGACGGCATCTCCCATCGGCATTCGGCGAAGTTCATGCTGATCGGCACGATGAACCCGGAAGAGGGCGAACTACGCCCACAACTGCTGGACCGTTTCGGCTTGAACGTTGCGCTCAGTGGCCACACGGCGCCCACCGAGCGCGGGCAGATCATCCGCCGCCGGCTGGATTTCGATCATGATCCGCAAGCGTTC
Organism: Pseudomonas sp. SWRI111; assembly: GCF_014268555.1. NCBI lineage: Bacteria > Pseudomonadati > Pseudomonadota > Gammaproteobacteria > Pseudomonadales > Pseudomonadaceae > Pseudomonas > Pseudomonas sp. SWRI111. Next base: position 41,323 of record NZ_JABWQQ010000032.1, read on the forward strand.
TGCGCGCAGTGGGAAAGCCAGCAACAAGCCTTGCGCACGCGCTGCGAAACCGCCCGCAAGCGGTTGACCGACATACCTCTGGACGATGCGGCATTGGCGCTGATTACCGAGCGCTGTTTCGCCGCTGGCGTCGATGGCTTGCGCGCCGATCTGGTGTGGTTGCGCGCTGCTCGCGCGCACGCAGCATGGCGCGGGGCTGACGTCATAGGCGCGGTCGATATCGACGCCGTCGCCGAGTTCGCCCTGCGCCATCGGCGTCGCGAGCAAGCGGCGTCGAGTCCTCAGCCACCGGCACCGTCACCGGCCGAAACGCCCGCCGCGCCGAGCGAAGGGCAGGGGCTATGGGGCGACATGCCGGCTCCCGCACTGGCCACCGGAGCGCGCCGCGAAGTGCCGAGCTGGCCACCGGCAAAAAAGCCCTAGGCATTCGCCCCCGATCCGACGTGGGGGCGGATGCCAGACCCCGCGCCGGTCGGCTGAGCAACGGCCGCCAGGGTAAACGTCATGCTGCTCTGAGCGGCCGGGTCAACTGGCCGGGCACACTGCTCAACGGGCGACCGCAGACGCGCGACGATCTGCTGCTGCACATGCGGACCCGTTCGGCGCAGGAACTGTGGCTGGTGATTGTCGACGCCTCGGCTTCGACCCGTCGCCATCAGGCCTTGAGCGACGCCAAAGGCTTGCTCGCGCAATTGTTCGACGATGCCTATCGGCAGCGGGCGCGGCTGGCCTTGTTGACGGCCAGTGGTGCGACACCGAAATGGCAAGTGCAAGGCCTGAAAGCCTCCAGTGGCTTGCGCGTCTGGCTCGACGGCCTGGGCGCCGGCGGCGGCACGCCGTTGCTCGCGGCGTTGGGGCAGGCGCAGCAATGGCTGGCGATGCGGCGCAAGCGCTGTCCCGCCGAACTGCAGCGCTGCCTGATCGTGACCGATGGTCGCTTGAAAGCGCTGTCGGGATTGCCTGTACTGGCGTGCCCGGGATTGCTGATCGACATCGAGCGTGGGCCGATTCGCCTGGGCCGGGCGCAGGATCTGGCGACCGCGCTGCAAGCGCAATATCAGCATATCGATGAGCTGGGTTTACGCTGATAACCCCCGCGCCGCTTAAACCCCGTGGGAGCGAGCCTGCTCACTGAAAATTCTCGACTTCCACTGCTTATACAGATTTTGAAATGATTTGCCGCTGGGGAAAATGTGCCTTGAGCTTGTACGCTCCAAGGCCATTTTTCATTCAGGATTTGCATGAACACCCTCTCGGAGCCTCCCAGTCAGCACTCTTCAGCGCGCCTTCGCGCGGTCTTGATCCATTCGCAGCATCCGGTTTTCCGACTCCCGACTATGGTTGATAACGCGGCTCTTGAGCCTTCGCGTTGCGCTTTGCCGTGTCTGGCATTCTGAATTCACTGAAGAGAGATCGAGACGTTTTATGGAATGGTTAGCGGATCCCACGGCCTGGCTGGGCTTGTTGACTCTGATCGTGCTGGAACTGGTGCTGGGTATCGACAACCTGGTGTTCATCGCAATTCTGGCAGACAAACTGCCGCCGCATCAGCGTGACCGCGCGCGCATTATCGGCCTGTCACTGGCGCTGATCATGCGCCTGGGCCTGCTGGCGAGCATTTCCTGGCTGGTCACGCTCACGCAGCCGTTGTTCGAGGTGTTCGACAAGAGCTTCTCCGGCCGCGACCTGATCATGCTGTTCGGTGGTGTGTTTCTGTTGTTCAAGGCCACCATGGAATTGCACGAACGCCTTGAAGGCCATGTCGGCGAGCGTTCGAGCAACACCGCTTATGCGCTGTTCTGGCCGATCGTGGCGCAGATCGTGGTGCTCGACGCCGTGTTCTCGCTCGACGCCGTGATCACCGCGGTGGGCATGGTCGACGAGCTGGCGGTGATGATGATCGCGGTCATCGTCTCCATTGGCCTGATGATCGTTGCCAGCAAGCCGCTGACCCGTTTCGTCAATGCGCACCCGACGGTGATCATGCTGTGCCTGGGCTTTTTGATGATGATCGGTTTTGCCCTGACGGCCGAAGGCCTGGGCTTCCACATCCCGAAAGGCTATCTGTATGCCGCCATCGGTTTTTCGATTCTGATCGAAGTGTTCAACCAGATCGCCCGGGCGCGGCGCAAGCGTTCGATGCAGGGCATGCGTCCGCTGCGTGAGCGCACCGCGCACGCGGTGATGCGTTTGCTCGGTGGTCGCAAGCTGGCGGTGGAGGAGGTCGGCGAGGAAATCTCCGACCTGCTCGACAACGGTGAGGCGCCGGTGGCCGAGCTGTTCGACCGCCGCGAACGGGTGATGATCAGCGGCGTGTTGCAACTGGCCGAGCGGCCAATTCGCAACCTGATGACCGTGCGCGCCGACGTCGATGCGATTGATCTGGCTGCTGATGCCGAGGCGATTCGCACGAAACTGATGCATTCGTCCTACTCGCGGCTGCCGTTGATTCGTGACGGCGCCGTGGACGAGCCGTTGGGTTTTGTGCACAAGAAGGAACTGCTCAAGGAATATCTGGCCGGTAACGAGCCGAGCCTTGAGCACTTGGCGCGCAAGACCATCAACCTGCTCGACAGCTACTCGATTCTCAATGCTCTGGAGCAGATGCGCGCGGCCTCGACCCACATTGCTTTTGTGGTCAACGAGTTCGGTGATTTTGTCGGCGTGCTGACCATGACCGATATCCTCGAATCGATTGCCGGCGAATTACCCGATGCCAGCGAAATCGAAGGTCCGGACGTGGTCGAAGAGCGCGGCGGGTTCCTCGTCAGCGGCGCGCTGCCCTTGGCCCGCGTGCGCCAACGCACCGGCTTCGGCGCCGAGCCGACCGAGGACTATCAAACCATGGCCGGGTTGGTGATGAGTCTGCTGGATCGTTTGCCGATGACCGGCGACAGACTCGAGTACGAAGGCTGGCAACTGACCGTCAAAGCGGTTGAAGAACGGCGGGTGACGCGAGTATTGCTGGAGCGTGACGCTGCTTGAGGACTGAGTGGATTTGTCCATGACCCAGCGCTTCGCGAGCAGGCTCCCACAATGGGTTTTGTGGGTTGCCTTGAGTCCCGCGGACACCTCAGGCCCTGTGGGAGTGGGCTTGCTCAGGAAGGCGTCAGGTCAGGCAGTTCATTGGTGACTGACACTCCGCTTTCGCGAGCAGGCTCGCTCCTACAATGGGTTTTGTGGGTTG
>NZ_JABWQQ010000033.1:0-43825 GCF_014268555.1 Pseudomonas sp. SWRI111
TGGGAGCGGGCTTGCCCGCGAAGGCGGAGTGTCAGGCGACACTGATGTTGGATGTGTCGGCCCTTTCGCGAGCAAGCTCGCTCCCACAGTGGATCTGCGCTGAGTCGCAGATGTGGAAGTGAATGCAAAACCCTGTGGGAGCGGGCTTGCCCGCGAAGGCGGAGTGTCAGGCGACATTGATGTTGGATGTGATGGCCCTTTCGCGAGCAAGCCCGCTCCCACAGTGGATCTGCGCTGGACGGCAGATGTGTGAGTGAATGCAAAACCCTGTAGGAGTGAGCCTGCTCGCGAAGACGGAGTGTCAGGCGACATTGATGTTGGATGTGATGGCCCTTTCGCGAGCAAGCCCGCTCCCACAGTGGATCTGCGCTGGACGGCAGATGTGTGAGTGAATGCAAAACCCTGTAGGAGTGAGCCTGCTCGCGAAGACGGAGTGTCAGGCGACATTGATGTTGGATGTGATGGCCCTTTCGCGAGCAAGCCCGCTCCCACAGTGGATCTGCGCTGGACGGCAGATGTGTGAGTGAATGCAAAACCCTGTAGGAGTGAGCCTGCTCGCGAAGACGGAGTGCCAAACGACACTGATGTTGGATGTGTCGGCCCTTTCGCGAGCAAGCCCGCTCCCACAGTGGATCTGCGCTGAGACGCAGATATGTGAGTGAATGCAAAACCCTGTGGGAGCGGGCTTGCCCGCGAAGACGGAGTGTCAGGCGACACTGATATTGGATGTGTCGGCCCTTTCGCGAGCAAGCTCGCTCCCACAATGGATCTGCGCTGAGTCGCAGATGTGGAAGTGAATGCAAAACCCTGTGGGAGCGGGCTTGCCCGCGAAGGCGGAGTGTCGGACGGCAGAAATGTTGAATGGATAGGCCCTTTCGCGAGCAGCCCACTCCCATAGTCGATCTATAATGTTTGTAGAATTCTCGAGGCGGGGAGGCGTAAATGCCTCCCCGGTTCGTTTTTGGAAAGCACATGAATATTCTGATCGTTGGGCCCAGTTGGGTCGGTGACATGGTGATGGCGCAGACACTGTTTCAGTGTCTCAAACAGCGTCACCCGCAATGCGCAATCGACGTGCTGGCCCCCGAGTGGAGCCGGCCGATCCTTGAGCGCATGCCTGAAGTGCGCAAGGCCTTGAGCTTCCCGCTCGGCCACGGTGCGCTCGAATTGGCGACCCGTCGGCGTATCGGCAAATCTCTGGCCGGCCAGTACGATCAGGCGATCCTGCTGCCTAACTCGCTGAAGTCGGCGCTGGTGCCGTTTTTCGCCGGCATCCCGAAACGTACTGGCTGGCGCGGCGAGTTCCGCTATGGCCTGCTCAACGACGTGCGCACCCTCGACAAAGAACGTTATCCGCTGATGATCGAGCGCTTCATGGCTCTGGCCTTCGAGCCGAACGTCGAGCTGCCCAAACCCTATCCCCGCCCGAGCCTGCAGATCGACCCGGTGACTCGCGAAGCCGCGCTGGGCAAGTTCGGTCTAACCCTCGACCGCCCGGTGTTGGCCCTGTGCCCCGGCGCCGAGTTCGGCGAGTCCAAGCGCTGGCCGTCCGAGCATTACGCCAAAGTCGCCGAAGCGCGCATCCGCGAAGGCTGGCAGGTGTGGCTGTTTGGCTCGAAAAATGATCACGCGGTGGGCGAAGACATCCGCGCACGGCTGATTCCCGGTCTGCGTGAAGAGTCGGTCAACCTCAGCGGCGACACCTCGCTGGCCGAAGCCATCGACCTGCTGTCCTGCGCTGATTCAGTGGTCTCCAACGACTCCGGCCTGATGCACGTCGCCGCCGCATTGAACCGTCCGCTGGTCGCCGTCTACGGCTCGACCTCGCCGGGCTTCACGCCGCCGTTGGCCGAACATGTCGAGGTCGTTCGGCTGGGTATCGAATGCAGTCCCTGCTTCGACCGGACCTGCCGTTTCGGCCATTACAACTGCCTGCGCCAGCTGATGCCGGACGCGGTCAATGATGCCTTGCAGAAGCTGCAAGGCTCCGTGGTCGAGGTTCATTAACTTGCGGGTACTGTTGATCAAGACTTCATCGCTGGGCGACGTGATTCACGCGCTGCCAGCGCTGACCGACGCCGCCCGGGCGATCCCCGGAATCAAGTTCGACTGGGTTGTGGAAGAAGGCTTCGGCGAAATCCCGACGTGGCACCCGGCCGTCGATAAAGTCATTCCGGTGGCGATCCGTCGCTGGCGCAAGAACCTTTGGAAGACGCTTACCAGCGGCGAGTGGAAACGCTTCAAGCAAAGCGTGCGCACCAATCGATACGATCTGGTGATCGATGCCCAGGGCCTGCTGAAAAGCGCCTGGCTGACTCGCTACGTCAAGGCCCCGGTTGCCGGCCTCGATAAAGGTTCGGCCCGCGAGCCGATGGCCGCACGTTTCTACGACCGCAAACTGGCCGTGGCCCGTGGGCAGCACGCCGTCGAGCGCGTGCGCCAGTTGTTCGCCATTGCGCTGGGCTATGACTTGCCCAAAGGTCTCGGCGATTACGGCCTCAACGTCGAGCGCCTGGTCGAGCTGCCGCGCAAGAGCGCCTTCGTCGTGTTCCTCCATGGCACCACCTGGGACAGCAAGCACTGGCCGGAAGCCTACTGGCGCGAACTGACCGAACGCGTCGGCTATCTGGGCGTGGGCGTCAAGCTGCCGTGGGGCAACCCGCAGGAAAAAGCCCGTGCCGAACGCATAGCCGCGGGTTTCAAGCACGCCGAAGTGCTGCCAAAACTGAATCTGGCCGGCGTCGGCAAAGTCCTCGCCGGCGCGCAAGCCTGCGTAGCGGTGGACACCGGTCTTGGCCATCTGGCTGCGGCGCTGGACGTGCCGACCATCTCGCTGTTCGGCCCGACCAACCCGGGTCTGACCGGAGCTTACGGCAAGTTGCAGATTCACTTGGGCAGCGACTTCCCGTGTGCACCGTGCCTGCAAAAGAAATGCACCTATCAACCGACTGCGCAGGATGCCCGTCAGTTTGACCTCAAGCGTGAGCAGCCGTTGTGCTTCACGCGTGTAAACCCCGAGCGTGTCGCCAGCCGACTGAGCACGTTGTTAATGGCTGAGGAGCTGCGCTGATGCAATTGGCATTCGTCCTGTACAAATATTTCCCGTTCGGTGGCTTGCAGCGCGACTTTATGCGCATCGCCCTCGAATGCCAGAAACGCGGCCACCAGATTCGTGTGTACACGCTGATCTGGGAGGGCGATGTACCGCCCGGTTTCGAAGTGCTGGTGGCGCCGGTCAAGGCATTCTTCAATCACCGTCGCAATGAAAAACTCAGTGCCTGGATGGCGGCGGATCTGGCCAGGCGCCCGGTGGACCGCCTGATCGGCTTCAACAAGATGCCAGGCCTGGACGTCTACTACGCCGCCGACGGCTGTTTCGAAGACAAGGCGCAGAACCTGCGCAATTCGCTGTACCGCCGCTGGGGCCGTTATCGCCACTTCGCCGAGTATGAGCGCGCGGCGTTCGCCAAAGACGCGAAGACTGAAGTGCTGATGATCTCCGAAGTGCAACAGCCGCTGTTCATCAAGCACTACGGCACGCCGCTTGAGCGCTTCCATCTGCTGCCGCCGGGCATTGCCCAGGATCGTCGTCGTCCGGCGGATGCCGATGAGATTCGCGCCGGTTTTCGCGCTGAATTCAATCTGAAGGATGACGAGCTGCTGCTGGTGCAGATCGGCTCCGGGTTCAAGACCAAGGGTGTCGATCGCAGCCTGAAAGCACTGGCGGCATTGCCAGCCGAATTGCGAAAACGCACCCGGCTGTTTGTAATCGGCCAAGATGACCCCAAATTGTTCCAGATGCAGAGTGCAACGTTGGGTTTGGGCGACAATGTGACTTTCCTCAAGGGGCGCAGCGATATCCCGCGTTTTCTGTTGGGTGCCGATCTGCTGATACATCCTGCGTACAACGAAAACACCGGTACGGTGCTGCTTGAAGCGCTGGTCGCCGGCTTGCCGGTACTGGTCAGCGCGGTCTGCGGTTACGCCCATTACATTGCCGAGGCGGACGCAGGGCGAGTGCTGGACGAACCGTTCGAGCAGGCGCAACTGACCCGATATCTGAGCGAGATGTTGAGCGACGACGCTGCCCGCGCAGCGTGGAGCCGCAACGGCCTGGCCTTCGCCGAAACGGCCGACCTCTACAGCATGCCGCAGCACGCGGCCGATGTGATTCTGGCGGAGCACGCTTAATGAAGTTGATGCTGGCTGAACCGTTCAAAAGCCTCTGGGCCGGACGCGACCCGTTCGCCGAAGTCGAAGGCTTGCAGGGCGAGGTATACCGCGAGCTGGAAGCGCGCCGGACACTGCGCACGGAAGTCGATGGCAACGGATTTTTCGTCAAGATTCACCGTGGCATCGGCTGGGGCGAGATCTTCAAGAACCTGCTTACCGCCAAGCTGCCGGTGCTCGGCGCCGGCCAGGAGTGGAAGGCCATTCAACGCCTGCAGGAAGCCGGCATACCGACCATGACCGCTGTCGCCTACGGCGAGAAGGGCAGCAACCCGGCGGATCAGCACTCGTTCATCGTTACCGAAGAGCTGGCGCCGACCATCAGCCTCGAAGATTTCAGTATCGACTGGGTCAAGCAGCCGCCCGAGCCGACGCTCAAGCGCGCACTGATCGCCGAAGTCGCGCGCATGACCGGCATGATGCATCGCGCCGGCGTCAATCACCGCGACTGCTACATCTGCCACTTCCTGCTGCACACCGACAAACCGGTTGCCGCGGATGACTTCAAGCTCTCGGTGATTGACTTGCACCGCGCCCAGACCCGTCCGGCCATTACCCGGCGCTGGCGCGACAAGGACCTGGCGGCGTTGTATTTTTCCGCGCTGGACATCGGCTTGACCCGCCGCGACAAACTGCGCTTTCTCAAGGGCTACTTCCAGCAACCGCTACGGCAGATACTGGCTGAAGAAGCGCCGCTGCTGCGCTGGCTGGAAGGCAAGGCCAGCAAGCTGTATGCGCGCAAGCAGCGTTACGGGGATGCGCTCTGATGGCGGGTTGGACGCTTGAGCCGCAGTACCGTGAACTCGCCGAAGACTTCGGCAGCCTCGACGCTGTGTTTGCCTTGCAGGGCGAGCGCCTGACCCGTGATCCGCTGTCGGAAGTCATCCGGGTGCAGCGCAACGGCGTCAATTATTACGTCAAGCGCTACGTCGGCGCCGGTAAAGGCCTGCGTCGTTACGTGGGCAAGCCGCGGGTGAAGATGGAGTGGCAGAACCTCAAGCGCTTTGCCAAATGGGGCATTCCCACCGCTGAAGTGGTGGCGTGGGGCCTTGAACGACGCGGTGCGGCATACGACCGTGGGGCGATGATAACGCGCGAACTGCCGCGTACCGAGGACCTCTCGGCGCTGGCCGAGCGCAAGGACCCCAAGCTCAAGGATCGTGCCTGGGTGGACGGCATCAGCCAGCAACTGGCCGGTTATACCCGGACAATGCATGACCAGCGCTTTACCCATAACGACTTGAAGTGGCGCAATCTGTTGATCGACGATCAGGCGCAACTGTTTCTGATCGATTGCCCGAACGGCGATTTTTGGCGGGGCTTCTGGCTCAAGTACCGGATCACCAAGGATCTGGCGTGTCTCGACAAGGTCGCCAAATATCACCTGTCCAACACCCAGCGTTTGCGTTTCTACCTGCAATACCGCCAGTGTGACCGGCTCAATGCAGCCGACAAGAAACGCATTCGGCACGTGGTGAGATTTTTCGAGGGACGAGAATGACTGATTTTCTGGCCGCTGAAGATCGCGCGTTGCTTGAGCGCCACGGCCTCGACACCTTCGATGCACTGTGGGCCCGGCAGTTGGAGGCGGTCGATGAGCCGAATACCGATGGCGGCGGCTGGAGCAGCGTGTTTCGTCTTGAACTCGAAGGCCGTGCCTTCTACCTCAAGCGCCAGTGCAATTACCTGACCCGCACCTTGCACGCGCCCTTCGGCGAGCCGACCTTTGCCCGAGAGTTTCGCAATATCAGCCGCTATCGCGAGCTGGGCATACCCGCGTTGCAGGCGGTGTTTTTTGGCCAGCGCAAGATCAAGGGCGAAGTCCGTGCGGTTCTCCTGACCCGGGCGCTGGACGGTTGGGACGACCTCGACTCGCTGCTGCAACGCTGGTCGAGTCTGACCGTGGCGCAGCACTCGGCCCTACTCAAAGCCTGCGGGCAACTGGCGCGACTGCTCCATGGCCGGCGTCAGGTGCACGGTTGCTTCTATCCCAAGCACATCTTCATGCAGGCCACAGGCGCTCACTATCGAGCGCAGTTGATCGACCTGGAAAAAAACCGCCCGCTGCTGTTCGGCCAGCGTGACCGGGTCAGGGACCTGGAGCCGCTGGTGCGCCGTGCGCCGCAGTGGAGCCATGCGCAACTGCGCGAATTGCTGGCCGCTTATCTCGACCAGCCGGCGAACAGTTCGCTGGTTGATAGCTGGCTTGTGCGCATGACGGCACGCCGCAGTCACAAGGAGACGCGTTGATGCAGTTGTCCGACCTGAAAAACGCCGGACGCACACCGTCGTTGCCGCTGACGGTGTCGCTGGCCGATGCGGCCGGCAGCGCCGATTTGCAACTGCTGACACTGCTGCGAGTCCTGCCGGGGCAGCGCTACGTGGGGGCTGGGGTGTGGCGCGGCCGGCCGGTGTTGGCCAAGTTGCTGGTCGGCAGCAAAGCGGCGCGGCATTTTCAGCGCGAGCTCGAAGGCGTCAAGCTGCTCGCAGCGCAAGGCATGACCACGCCGTTGCTGCTGGCCGATGGCTTGCGGGACGGAGAGGGTGGCTGGCTGCTTTTTGAGTTCCTTGAAGACGCCGAAAGCCTCGGTGATGCCTGGGCGATGGTCGAGGCGCTGCCGGCGCTGGCTGACGAGCAAGCCGCCGTGTTGGCCGAAGCGCTGGATGCCATCGGCCGACTGCACGGCAAAGGTCTTTGGCAGGAAGACTTACACCTGGACAATCTGCTGCGTCACGGTGGTCAGTTGTACCTGATCGACGGTGCCGGGATTCGCGCCGAGACGGCGGGCCAGCCATTGTCGCGACAAAAAGTCTTGGAAAACCTCGGTGTGTTCTTTGCCCAGTTGCCCAAGTCGCTTGAACCGTTTACCGAAGAATTGCTGGTGTATTACCTGTTGAGCAACAGCGAGCATGCATTGCCACTGGAAGCCCTGCAGAAGCAGATCGACAAGGTGCGCAGCTGGCGCCTGAAGGATTATCTGATCAAGGTTGGCCGGGAATGCACCTTGTTCGCGGTTCAGCGCGGTGCATTTGGCCTGCGTGCCATTCGCCGCGAGGAAGAAGCCGCGATGTTGTCCGTGCTGGCTCAGGCGGACGTCTTGCTTGATCAAGGGCATCTGTACAAGACCGGTGGTGCTGCCAGTGTCGGCAGGGTTCAGGCGGACGGCCGCACGCTGCTTGTCAAACGCTACAATATCAAGGGTTTCGCTCATTGGCTCAAACGCTTCTGGCGCCCGAGTCGGGCCTGGCATTCGTGGCGTGAAGGCAATCGCCTGGCGTTCCTCGGCATCGCCACGCCGACACCGCTGGCGGTGCTGGAAAAGCGCTTTTTGTGGTTGCGCGGCAGTGCCTATCTGGTGACAGAGTTCCTGCCGGGGCCGGACATCATCGAACGTTTTGCTCCGTACGTGGACAATGGCCAGGCGCCAGAAGTCGAGTTGCAGGCGCTGGATCAGCTGTTTGCGCGATTGATTGCCGAGCGCATCAGTCACGGTGATTTCAAGGGGCACAACCTGTTCTGGCAGAACGATCGCTGGGCGCTGATTGATCTGGACTCGATGTGTCAGCACGGTTCTATCGGCAGTTTCGCCCCGGCGTACGCCCGCGACCGTGCGCGATTCATGCGTAACTGGCCTGAAACCAGCGCGCTGTACCAAATCATCGATCAGCGCTTGCCAAAAACAGCCTCCAGCCCTGAGTGAATCAGGCTCGCTCCTTCGCGGCATTCTCTTTTGCGCGAGCGAGCCTGCTCGCGAAAAAATGCCAAACGCACTGAACCTTGCTGCTGGCAGTAAGTAGCGGACAAGTACCGCAGACTTTTCCTACTGCCTCTGCAGAAGCCATGAACTGTCCCCTGCCAAATCCCGGTGCTAACTTGCCCGTCAATCTTGGAGGGTGAGTCTTGGGCATAAAAAGGACGGTGGCATCGGGTGCCTTGGCGTTAGTTCTGTCAGGCTGCGGCAGCGTCGCGACGGTTCTGCAAAACGATGCCGATGCCGCTCGTGACCTGCGCAAACAGAAAACCTACTGCCAGTCGATTCCGCGGGTGTACAGCGGCCTGGCCTTTGATTTTTGCGTATTGAATGCGCCTCCCGACCCAACGGGGTTCCTGGCGCCCTTCGTATTGCTCGATCTGCCGCTCTCCGCCGTCTTCGACACGGTGGCGCTGCTCTATACGATTTATCGCCAGACGACTGACGGTAACCTCAGTATTTACTGGCGCAAGGGTGGCTATTAAAGCTTCGGACGTGTTTTTAACAAGCCGTTCACGCCAGGGCAATTCGCACAGGGTAATTCCCTTCATGTTTACGCTATAATCCCGCCCTTTAGCTGTCACTCGCCTTGCGCGAGGGCACATCAATTTTCAAGGCGCATCGCGCCTGTATGCAGACTAAAGAGGCTAGACCCCTGTGGCATTGACGATTCTTGGCCTGTCCGGCGCCCTTAGCCATGATCCTTCCGCAGCCTTGTATATCGACGGCAAGCTGATCGCGGCGGCCGAGGAAGAGCGCTTCGTACGCGATAAACATGCAAAGAACCGCATGCCTTACGAATCGGCAAAGTTCTGCCTTGAACAGGCCGGCATCAAACCATCTGACGTTGACGTGGTGGCAATTCCGTTCGCCCCGATCAGTCTGTTCGGCAAGGCCCGCTGGCACTACGCCAAGCGCTACTGGTATGCCCCGGATCGCGCCCTTGATGCGATCCTGATGGGCAATCGCCGTTACAAGCGCTATCGCAACAAGATCGTCTGGTGTCTCGAGCAACTGGGTTTCGATCCGAAAAAGATCAAGATCGAGCCGGTCGAGCATCACCTGGCTCATGCTTCCAGCGCCTATCACTGCTCCGGTTTCAAAGAAAAAACCGCGATCCTCGGCATTGACGGCAAGGGTGAGTACGCCACAACCTTTTTCGGTTATGGCGAAAACGGCAAGATTCACAAGATCAAGGAGTTCTTTGATCCGGACTCTCTTGGCGGCCTGTACGGTGCGATCACCGAGTTTCTCGGTTTCGAGATGCTCGACGGCGAATTCAAGGTCATGGGCATGGCGCCGTATGGCGACGCCAGCAAATATGATTTCTCGCGTCTGGCCTCGTTCGAGAATGGCGAGCTGGTGATCAACACCGACTATGCCAACGTCATCGGCCTGCGTCGCTACAAAGAGAAGGGCAAGGGTTTTTACTTCTCGCCGAAGCTGATCGAGTGGCTGGGTCCCAAGCGTGAAGGCGACATCGCTGACGAACCGTACATTCACTACGCCGCCAGCATGCAGGCGCTGTTCGAAAAGCTGGCGTTGCAAATGATCGACTATTACTTGGGCGACGTGCTCAAGGAAACCGGCAAGCTGGCCTTCGCCGGTGGCTGCGCGTTGAACGTCAAGCTGAATCAGAAAATCATTGCCCGCGACGACATCAAGGAATTGTTCGTACAGCCTGCTTCCGGCGATGCCGGCACCGCAGTCGGTGCAGCGGCGTATGTGTCCCATGCCCGCGGTGTGCCGGTCGAGAAGATGGAGCACGTCTACCTCGGCCCGTCGTACTCCAACGAGGACGTGATTGCCGCCTGCGCCCGCCACGAGAACAAGCCGACCTGGCGCAAACTCGACAACATGCCGGAGCAGATCGCCAAAATCATGGTCGAGGGCAATCCGGTGGCCTGGTTCCAGGGGCGTATGGAGTTCGGTCCGCGCGCACTGGGCGGTCGTTCGATTATCGGCTGCCCAAGCGTGGCCGGTGTGGCTGATCGTATCAACCACCAGATCAAGTTCCGCGAGCGCTGGAGGCCTTTCTGCCCGTCGATGCTCGACACCGTTGCGCCACAAATGATCAAGATCGACCACCCGGCGCCGTTCATGACGTTCACCTTCGAAGTGGCTGAAGAGTGGAAGACCCGCGTGCCGGAAGTTGTCCATGAAGATGGTACTTCCCGTGCACAGGTGCTCAAGCGTGAATACAACCCGCGCTACTACGACATGATGAAAGCGCTGGAAGACCTGACAGGCAATGGCGTGTCGTTGAATACTTCGCTCAACCGCCGTGGCGAGCCGATGATCTGTTCGCCGACCGACGCGCTGAACATGTTTTTCGGCTCTGACCTGCAATATCTGATCATGGAAGATATTCTTGTCGTCAAAGAGGGTGTGCAAGGAAACAGTCTTGACTGAGACACTGATCAGCGTCGTCATTCCTGCCTACAACTACGCCAAGTCGCTGCCACGTGCGGTGAGATCGGTGTTGGCGCAGTTGCATGAGGCCTCGGCGGATCTTTTGGTCATCGACGATGGTTCGACCGACGCGACGCCTCAGGTGGTAGACGCGCTTCAGGCCGAGCACGTCGGGCGTTTTCGCGCCTTGCGCAAGTGCAACGGTGGACTGTCTTCGGTGCGCAATCTCGGAATCGAGGAGACCAGCGGACGTTTTCTGGTCTTTCTCGACGCGGATGACGAGATGGCGCCGGGGGCGTTGGCAGCACTGTCGAACCATATCGCCGGCAACCCCCAGAGCCGGATGATCATTGGCTCTCACTGGTCGGTCTTCGCCGGCGGCAAGCGCAGCCTGCAGGCAGCCAAGCCGCTGCCGCTCACAATGCGCCAGCGGGTGAAGGGCTATCTGCTGGACAAGACGGTGTCGATCTCCAACGGCGCCTGCGCCATGCACCGCGAGGTATTTGCTCCGGGGGGCTACCCCGAACACCTGCGCAATGTCGAGGACCTGCCGGTGTTTGCCCAGGTCCTGGCGCGCTTTCCGTGCAGTGTGCTGGAGCAGCCTCTGGCGCTGATTTACAAGCACGCTGACAGCATGCGTCATGACTTGCGGCAGAGCCTTGCGGCCGGAACAGAGCAAGTCGTCAATGAGGTTTTCTCAAGTCGGCGGATGCCGCAGGATCTTCAGGACTTGCGCCAGGCTTTCCTGGCCCAGCGTTGCCTGTCCTTGTTTCGTGACTGCTACTCCCATGGCGAATACGCACTGGCCAAGACGTTTTATATGCAAGCGCTACGTGCCGACTGGCGCATCCTTGGGCGTTGGTCGTACTTGCGTAAAGCCTTGCGCCTGCTGTTCCGATAGTCGGTTTATTGTTTTTTGCGTACCTGTGGCGCGTGATGTTGAGGGGGCTGGGTGAAAGGTACGGACAGTAAATGGGCGGTCAAGGCCGCTCAAGTAATCAATGAGCGACCGGTCAGTGTGGCGTTCTGGGCGAGTATCCTACTGTCGCTGATTGCTGTGTCGGGTACCGCAACGGTCGGGCGAGACGCCGCGTTATACATCGATATCGCGCAACAGGTAGTCGAGCATGGACCTGATGTCGCCTGGCTGCACTTCGACTGGCCCTGGTTTTCCATCCTCCTGGCACTGACCCATCGCTTCGTGCACTTGCCGCTGGAGCTGAGTGCTTATATCTGGTGTGGGCTGTTTTTCGCCGGTACCTCTGCGTTGATGGTCGATTGTGTCCGTCGGCGCTCTCCCGAAATCGCCGGCTGGGCATGTCTGGTCGTGCTGGCGATGCCTGCGGTCAATGCCTTTCGAAACGACATCATCCGCGAGTGTGGTTTCTGGTTCTTCTGCACGCTGACCCTTTGGCTGGCGCTGCGCTGGCAGGACCGTGGCGGCTGGTTGCGGGCAATCCTGATTCATCTGGCGATTGTCTTCGCAGCGTTGTTTCGCCTGGAAGCCTTGCTGTTGCTGCCGGCGCTAGGGCTGTGGCAGTTGCCCAATCTGTGGTCTTCCGAGCGGCGCATGCAGTTTGTGCAGTTCGCCCTGCTGCCAGTGTTGGGGCTGGTGGCAGCGTCTGCCTGGGGCGTATTCATGTCGGCGCGCTTCATGGTTTATCTGGACATGATTGCGCCCCACAGCGTGTATGCCTCGTTCCAGGTGCTTTCGGAGCAGTTTGCCAATTCGCTGATCAACAAATATTCGCAAGACGAAGCCGGGCGCATCGTGTTTTTCGGCATGCTGGCCGCGATAGTGATAGGTTTCGTCAAGTTGATGGGTCCGTTTGCCGTGCCTTTCGTGCTGCGTCGCAATTGGGCAGTGTTGAGGACCTACTGGCGTGACTATCGTCCTTTCGCCTGGGCTGCGCTGCTGTATCTGGTCGTGCTGATCCTTTTCTTCATCAAACAGCAGTTCATGAATACCCGTTACCTGAGTTTCCTGAACCTGTTATGTGTGCCGGCACTGGCCTTGGCGCTGGCGGCTTTTGCCCGGGAGTTTCCCCGCTGGACCAAGGTGCTGGTCGTCGCGGCGCTGCTGGTGATGCTGTCCAACGTGATTTCTACTGGCGCCGGGAAGACCCATTACGTTGCGGCGGGGCGCTGGATGTCCACGCACGTCGAGCGGGATGCCGCCGCCTGGTTCGAAGACGGCCGCATCAGCTATTACGCCGGGCGGGGTTATGTCGTGCCTGAGCTGACCCGTGAGCAGGCGATGTCCCCGCAGTACGCCGGCAATTACCGCTACTTCCTGATTGAAGGCAAAGGCGATGAGCCGTGGCTGCAGGCGTGGCTGGTGGCACACAAGATGCGCATCATCGAGCGCTTCGCCAACCGCAAGGGCGCCACGATTCTGGTTATCGGCCCGTAAGGCTCAGTCGAACAGCGGGCGCAGGCGCTCGATCAGCGGCGCCTGGCGGTTATGCGGCAGTGCCTGACGGTAGCCCTCGAGAAAGGTCTGGCCGGCGTCGTTGCCGAGTAACCACTGGCGGTCTTCCTTGTAGCGAAGCAGGTGGGCAAAGTTGCGCAGGCGCTTGCTGTCGCTCAGTGCACGTGTCTGGCAGTGCAGGTCGGCGATATCGATCAGGCCGAGGTGGTTTTCCGGGGTCTGTACCACATTGCCGAAGTGCAACGAGCGAAAGTACACGCCTTTTTCATGCAGTTGCGCGATGAACGCTCCCAGCCGGGCGCGCAACGTATCGGTTTCTTGCGCCGTGCCCTGCAACTGCCGCACGGTTTCGCCCGCCAACGGCGTGTAATAAACGCCGTCGCGCTGAATGCTCGGAATACGGTAAACCGCAATCACGCTCGGACACAGAATGCCGCGCTGCTCCAGTGCCCTGGTGTTATTGGCGAAGCGTTGAGCGTAGGGGAAGAACAGCGCTGAACTGAACAGGCGTTTGCGGCGAAACAGTTTGAGCATGCGACCGTCGGCCAGCCTCAGCACCTTGTCGCCGGAGCCGTCGGCTTCCAGTACGTGTGCACCCTTGCGCAGTGCCTCGTAAGTGCTGTGATCAATCGATTGCATGCCTGACTCCCCATCGTGAGCCGGCTATCTTAACCGACTTGGCCAAGGCTGGCGCCCAGTGATGTTTATTGGCACAAAAGGGCCTGTGATATCATCGCCGCCTCACTGATTTGCGCGGATTCCCATGAGCAGTCCTGAACCGAAAGCCCAGTCTACGCTGGCGATCTATTTCCGCCTTTTGGCTTACGTGCGGCCCTACGCCGGCCTGTTCATCCTGAGTATCGTCGGGTTCCTGATTTTCGCATCGACCCAACCGATGCTGGCCTACATCCTCAAATATTTCGTCGACGGCCTGGCCAATCCGGAGGCCGCCCTGTTCCCGGGCAACCCTTATCTGGGCAAGTTGCAATTGCTCGAAAGCGTGCCGCTGTTGATCGTACTGATTGCCGTCTGGCAAGGGGTCGGGTCTTACCTGGGCAACTACTTTCTGGCCCGGGTTTCTCTGGGGCTGGTGCATGACCTGCGAGTGGTGCTGTTCAACAAGTTGCTGGACCTGCCCAACAGCTATTTCGACAAGAACAACTCCGGTCACCTGATTTCCCGCATTACCTTCAACGTGACCATGGTCACTGGCGCTGCCACGGATGCGATCAAAGTGGTCATTCGTGAAGGCATGACGGTGATTTTCCTGTTCTGCACGCTGTTGTGGATGAACTGGAAGCTCACCCTGGTCATGGTCGCCATCCTGCCGGTGATCGGCCTGATGGTGAACAGCACCAGCAAAAAATTCCGCAAGCAGAGCAAGAAGATTCAGGTGTCGATGGGTAATGTCACCCACGTCGCTTCCGAGACGATTCATGGTTACCGTGTCGTGCGCAGTTTCGGCGGCGAAACCTATGAAAAGGTGCGCTTCCGTGACGCCAGCCAGAGCAACACCGACAAGCAACTGACCATGACCAAGACCGGCGCGGTCTACACGCCGATGCTGCAACTGGTGACGTACAGCGCGATGGCGGTGGTGATGTTTCTGGTCCTGTACCTGCGCGGCGATGCCTCGCCCGGCGACCTCGTGGCCTACATCACCATGGCGGGTCTGCTGCCCAAGCCGATTCGCCAGCTCTCCGAAGTCAGCTCGACGATCCAGAAAGGCGTGGCCGGTGCCGAAAGCATTTTCGAGCAACTCGACGAGCCGGCGGAAGTCGACCGCGGGACGGTCGAGCGTGACCGTCTGCAAGGGCGCCTGGAAGTGCGCAACCTCAGCTTCAGCTATCCCAACAGCGAGAAGAAAGTTCTCGATGACATCAGTTTCGTTGTCGAACCGGGGCAGATGGTTGCGCTGGTGGGGCGTTCTGGCAGTGGCAAGTCCACCCTGGCCGGGCTGATTCCGCGCTTCTATCAGCACGAACAGGGGCAGATTCTGCTCGATGACGTGCAGGTGCAGGACTTGACCATGCGCAGCCTGCGTCGGCAGATCGCGCTCGTCACCCAACAGGTCACCCTGTTCAACGATACGGTTACCAATAACATTGCCTACGGCGATCTGGCGGGTGCGCCGTTCGATGAGGTCAAGCGCGCGGCCACCGAGGCCTACGCCGATGAGTTCATCGTCAAGATGCCGCAAGGCTATGAAACCCTGGTCGGCGAAAACGGCGTGCTGTTGTCCGGCGGTCAGCGTCAGCGTATAGCCATCGCCCGGGCATTGCTCAAGGATGCGCCGCTGCTGATTCTCGACGAGGCCACGTCGGCCCTCGATACCGAATCCGAACGGCATATCCAGGCGGCGCTCGATCACGTGGTGCAGAACCGCACCACATTGGTGATCGCTCACCGCTTGAGTACCATCGAGAAGGCGGATCTGATCCTGGTCATGGACGAGGGTCGGATCGTCGAGCGTGGTAGCCATGCTCAACTGCTGGAACTCAACGGTTACTACTCGCGCTTGCACGCCAAAGAGTTCGAAGAAGGTGATGAGCCGCAACCGACCCATGCGACCGACCTATGCTGACGGCGTTTCGCGTCTGGCGTGAACGCGGCTGGAGCGAGATCGACCAGGCGGCCTATGCGCAGGCCTGGCAGCGCTTTGGCGGCAGTGTTGCGACACATCCCGAGGTTGTCGAACGATTGTCGACGTTTGTCGGCATCAAGCTGCGCTACCTGGGCTGGATCGTCGACGGGGAAGTGGTCGCCGCCGTTGCCTGCTGGGGCCGGCACGCGGCCTTGTCCAAAGAGGTGCTCAAGCGCGAGGGCAAGCGCGGGCTGCTCGACATGGGCAATGCCGAGCTGATTCTGCCGATCGCCCCGGACGTTGTGGTCCCGGTGCGTCAGCGCATGGCCTACGTGTCGCAACTCAATGCCGAGCGGATCAGCACCCTGCGCAGTCAACCCGAAGGCCTGGCGCTGGCGCGGTTGCCTGAGGATTATTCAAAGAAGTTTCGCTACAACCAGCGTCGCGAACAGCGCTTGCTGGAGGAGGCGGGCGGCGCGCTGGTGCCAATGTCTGATTTCACGCCGCAAGAGCAGGCCGCCGCTTACGGCGATCTGTTCCAGCGCCGCTGGGGCTTCGAAGTGCCCGGCAAGGCCGGGCTGGTCGAGGTGTTCACCCTGCTGCGCGAATTCATGACCGGTTCGGTGGTCATGCTGGAGTCGGCGCCTGTCGCCATCCAGATTCTGTACCGGGTCGAGGCGCCAGAATGGGTTTCGCTCGAATACGTCAATGGCGGCGTCGACCCGCAAAGCCGCGAGTTCAGCCCGGGCAGCGTGCTGAGTTTCGTCAACACCCAGCAGGCCTGGGCGGATGCGCAGGCGCTGGGCAAAACACTGCGCTATTCGTTCGGTCGTGCCGACCGTGAATACAAGGATCGCTGGTGCCACACGGTGCCCGTCTACAAGGTCTGAAGCCATGACTGCTCGCAAACAACAGCTGCTCAAGGCGCATCGACGCAGCAAGCGATTGTGCCTCGTCGCGTTCCTGATCGCGCTGCTCGCAACCGGGTTCTGGCTGGGCTGGTGGCTGGTGCCGGTGCTGCTGGTGTTCGCGTGGGTGGCTCATGAGGCGTGGTTTGCCGATCACCTGTTCTATCGGGCGACGGATGACTATCACTATGACTTTCCCGTCGGCACCGCGCGTCAGGCTGTGAGCTTCGACGCTGGCGTCGTGCGTCTGAGTGAGCCGCTGGCCGAAGGCGAAACACTGCTGCTGGAGCTTGCAGTCACAGCCACCTGGCTGGGGCGTTGGCGGGACCCTTACATCGAGGTGGGCGACGATCGCCAGGACTTCGAGCGTGGGGTCAGGGGGCGTCGCTTTGTCAATCTGTCGGGGCAGGCCGCGGCGCTGGCACAGAACGCCCTGGCCTTGCGTGGCCGCCACTGCACACTCGGTGCGGCGGGCACGTTGTGGGTGATGGCTAATCCTGACTATGCCCGACAGCGGGTCATGGTCATTGCGCCCCATGCCGACGACGCGGAGCTGGCCGCGTTCGGCCTTTACAGTCGCAGCGAAGAAGCGAGCATCGTCACCCTGACTCAGGGCGAGATAGAAGCCAACGACTTTCAGCGGCTGGGTCTGGACAAGGCTCAGGCGGCACGGTTGAAGGGCAGGCTGCGCAGTTGGGACAGTCTGACCATTCCTCTATGGGGCGGGGTGCCGGCCGCTCGGTGCGTGCAGTTGGGGTACTACTGTCTGCAGTTGCCGGCCATGGCCGAAGCGCCCGATACAGCATTCGGCTCGCGTGAGTCTGGCGAGAACGATGTGCGCAGTGTCCGCCGGCACAACCCGCTGCGCCTGCCGGGCGATGTTGACGGTGCGCCGACCTGGACCCATCTGGTGGCCGATCTCCAGGCACTGCTGGAGCACTTTCGCCCTGAAGTGGTTGTCACGCCTCATCCCGAGCTTGACCCGCACAGCGATCACGTGGCCTCGACCCGCGCCGTGCTGGAAGCCATCGCCGCCAGTTCCTGGAAACCGGCGACCCTTCTGATGTACGCCAATCATCTGCATGACAACGACCGCTGGCCCATGGGCCCGGCCGGCAGTGGTATTGCGTTGCCGCCGGCGATCGAGCCGTTGCCGGCCGATCGTTTGTGGAGTCCGGTGCTGTCGCCGGATGTGCAACTGGACAAGGCCATGGCGCTGGCCATGGAGCATGACTTGCAGGGCGCGGAGGGTTTCAAGCGACAGCTGCGCCGTTTGATCCAGCAGGTGCTTGCCGGGCGGCGCTGGCCTGTCACCGGCAGTAACGAGTTTTTCCGCAAGGCCGTGCGGCGTCATGAGCTGTTCTGGGTGCGCGAGCTTTCAGATTGAAGCGGACGGCGCTTTACCCTGTGTTAATATCGCGCCCCTGTTCATTTTGTATGTGGGTTGCTCCATGAAGTTGTCCATGCCGCGTTTCGATCAAGCCCCTGTCTTGGTAGTCGGCGATGTCATGCTCGACCGTTACTGGCATGGCGGAACCTCACGGATTTCCCCTGAGGCACCGGTGCCGGTGGTTAAAGTCGAGCAAATCGAAGACCGTCCGGGCGGTGCCGCGAACGTTGCCTTGAACATTGCCGCGCTGGGTGCGCCGGCCTCGCTGGTCGGGGTGACCGGTGATGACGAAGCCGCCGACAGCCTGAGCAACAGCCTCAAGGGCGCGGGCGTACGCGCCTTGTTCCAGCGCATTGCGCACCAGCCAACCATCGTCAAGCTGCGGGTCATGAGCCGGCACCAGCAACTGCTGCGTATCGACTTCGAGGAACCGTTCGCCACCGACGCGCTGGCCCTCGGCTCGCAGGTCGATGACTTGCTCGAAGGCATCAAGGTGCTGGTGCTTTCCGACTACGGCAAGGGTGCCTTGAAAAACCATCAGGCGCTGATTCAGGCGGCCCGGGCGAAAAACATCCCGGTGCTGGCCGATCCGAAGGGCAAGGATTTTTCGATCTACCGTGGCGCCAGCCTGATCACCCCGAACCTCAGCGAATTCGAAGCCATCGTCGGCGGTTGTGCCGACGAGCACGAGCTGGTCAGCAAGGGCGCGACGCTGATGCACGATCTTGACCTCGGCGCGCTGCTGGTCACCCGTGGCGAACACGGCATGACCCTGCTGCGTCCGGACCAGCCGGCGCTGCACTTGCCGGCCCGAGCCCGTGAAGTGTTTGACGTGACCGGCGCCGGCGATACCGTGATTTCGACGCTGGCCGCCGCGATTGCCGCCGGGGAAGAACTGCCGCACGCGGTGGCGCTGGCCAATCTGGCTGCCGGCATCGTTGTCGGCAAACTCGGTACCGCGGCCATCAGTGCCCCGGAACTGCGCCGCGCCATTCAGCGTGAAGAAGGCTCCGAGCGCGGTGTCCTCGGCCTCGAACAACTGCTGTTGGCCGTGGCCGATGCCCGTGCGCATAACGAAAAGATCGTCTTTACCAACGGCTGTTTCGACATCCTGCATGCCGGTCATGTGACCTATCTGGAGCAGGCCCGGGCCCAGGGCGATCGTCTGATCGTGGCGGTCAATGATGATGCTTCGGTCAGCCGCCTCAAAGGCCCTGGTCGTCCGATCAACAGCGTCGACCGGCGCATGGCCGTTCTTGCCGGGCTGGGAGCCGTGGATTGGGTGATCAGCTTCCCTGAAGGCACGCCGGAAAACCTGCTGCGCGAAGTCAAGCCGGACGTGCTGGTCAAGGGCGGCGATTACGGCATCGACCAAGTGGTCGGCGCTGACATCGTTACTGCTTATGGCGGCACCGTGAAAGTGTTGGGCCTGGTGGAAAACAGCTCGACGACCGCGATTGTCGAAAAAATCCGCAGTCGCTGATCAGATGAATTCTTACCGTAGTGAACTATGTGCAAACGGATTTTGCCTTGAGGATCGCGCCGTTTGCGTTGATGTGGCAGGTTTGAATCCGCTGCGCTTGCCTGCCAATCTTGTGTGGTCAATCAGTCTATGAAGGTCATGCTCCTGGTGATGGACGAGCAGCGGGTCATTCTCGACCGGCTCTACGATATCGTGCAGCAGAACTGTGATGAGTGTTTCATCTATCGGTTGAGCAAGCAGCAGCAGATGAACCTGGGGCCGTTTCTGGCCTCGGTTGATTATCAGACCTTCGACCGTGTGGTGATTTTCTCGCGGGTCAAGCGTCTGGCTCCGCAATTGCGGGTACTCCAATGCATCCCGGGGCTGGTGTTTCTTGAACACGACGCCTATCAGAACTACATGCCCGCCAGTAAATACCGTGGCGTTTATTCGCGCCTTTACCGCCGCCTGCCGAGTTGCCGGGCGCTGGTATCGGGTGCCGTGGTCGCGCGCAAAATGTTCGCGGAAGGCATCGACACAGTGTTCGTCTCCAAGGGCTACGACGAACAGATGCTGCATAACACCGGCGTCGAGCGCGACATTCCCATCGGTTTTCTCGGCAGCCTGAAAAGCACCGAATACGCCGAGCGCAAGGCGATGCTCGAATCGCTGGCCAAGCGCACGGGCATGCTGGTGACCCGCACCCAATCGGGGGCGGAATATCTGGAAACGCTCAATCGCATCAAGATTTTTGTCAGCGCCGATATTGGTATGAACGAGTTCATGATCAAGAACTTCGAAGCCATGGCGTGCGGCTGTGTATTGCTGGCCTGGAGTCAGGGTGAAGAAGACCGCCTGCTCGGCTTCGAAGACATGCACAACACCGTGTTCTATCGCAGCGAAGACGAGGCGGTGGCGAAGATCAAGCTGCTGCAGGACAACCCGGAGCTGGCCCAGGGTATCGCCCGCAACGGTCAGATGTTTGCCGAAAGCCGCTACTCGTTTTCCCGGGTCGGCCAGGCACTCGCCGAAGCCATCCAGCGCGAGATGCGCCCATGGCAGCCGCCTTCGGCGTTCACCCGGTTTTGGGTGAAGCTGCGTTACGGCATGAAGGTGCCGGCCTGAATGAGCGATCAGCACATGGCGCTGGATGCGCTGCCCGGCGGCGACCAATCGGTTTTGCAGGCCTTGCCCGAGGCCTTGCGCGAGTGTTTGCAGCGTGCGGCGCGCGTGGTGTTGATTGCCAACAACCCGGCGATCACGGCAGCCGATTTTCAGGCGCTGAACATCGGCGCGGACGACGTCGTCGTCAGCTTCAATACCTGCATCAAGGCGCCGCTGCTCAACGCGCAGAGCGTCAACGTCTTTGTGCACGGCTACAACGCGCCGGACGCCTACTTTTTCGGTTTGCCCTGCGGGGCCGATGTGCAGCGATTGTTCGAGCGTTCGGGCGAGCGTTGTTTCACCATGCTGGTGGGCTGCGCCGCGCCGATGTGTCCGTTGCCGCGCGTGGCGATGTACTGGGATCGCATCCCGTTGCCACCGTTGTGGAATTACCCGGTCGACCGGCCGGGCGGCAAACGCTACGTCGGCCCCTCCACCGGGTTCAACACCCTGGTGCTGTTTGACTGGTTGCGCGGTCACGTCGGTTATACCTATGAGCTCATGACCCTGGGTTTCTCCAACGAGGCGGGAAAGTTATGGGGTGGTCATGCCTGGGATTACGAGCGGGACTGGTTGCAGAAATCCGACGTCATCGTCGTGCCGCTACAGCCCCGGCGCTGGTGGCAAAAACTGTTCCGCGGACAATGAGCCGGGCGGCCGGTATTGCCGGCGGCTCCGGATCACTTTCAAAAGGTGTCGTTGCGTGTTGAAAATCGCCGTGGCTTTTTTCGGGATTCCGAGAAATTCGTCGATCTGTTTCCCTTCTATCGAGCAGAACGTGCTGGCGCAGTTGCCGGTGGGCAGCGAGGTGAAGTGCTTTTACCATCTGTATCAAATCGATGAAGTGCACAATACCCGCTCCGGCGAGAAGGGCGAGCTTAAGGCGGATAACTACCAGCCATTCGAATCGATGACTGGCTCGCTGACCTCAACCGACGGTGTGCTGGAACGTTGGGATTTCGAGCGGGTCAAGGCGCAGGGCGATACTTGGGCAGATGACTATGCGTCGTTGCGCAACCTGATTTATCAGCTCAACTCGCTGCACACCGTGACCACGTTGATGGAGCCTTTCGAGCCGGATTTCGTTGTGTTTGTGCGACCGGACAACTTCTTCCACAGCGCACTGCCCGGCTACGTGTTCAGCCACCCCGAGGCCCGCCGGCACAACGTCTATGTGCCGGACTGGCAATGGTGGGGCGGCCTCAACGACCGCTTCGCCGTGTGCGGGCGCGATACCTACGTGGCGTATGGCAAGCGGATCGAGCGGATCTTCGACTTTTGCCAGGCGACGGGCAGAAAACTGCACTCCGAGCGGTTGCTCAAGTACGCGCTGCTCCAGGCGGGTGCCAAGGTCTGCACGTTGCCGACCCAGGCGTCGCGGGTGCGCATCAACGGTGCATACGCCGATGAGTCGTTTTCGCCCAAGCGCGGCATGGGCAAACGCGAAAACCGCTACTTTCACTTCTTCGCGACGTTGCGCACCTGGATCGATCGCCGACGCTGATCGGCTATTTGCTCGCGCGTTTCTTGCCCAGGCCGACCAGACGCAGGGCCTTGATGCTCAATTGCTTGAGGCCCGAGCGTGGCGCCTGCGCCGGTTGCAATCCCTGCTGCACCAGCCAGTCCTTCCAGCGGATGCGCTCTTCCTGCACGACCCAGCCTTGCTGGCTGGCGAAACTTTCCGCCAGGTGCAGCCCGCGGGTGCTGGCCGGCACCAGCTTGTCACGCTTGAGGGTGTAAAGCTCGGCCAATGGCTTGCCGTCTTCGAGGGGCATCAGGTACAGGTCGGGACGCTTTCGATCGAGCCTGGCCACCAGTTGATCGCCCTCCAGTCGTTCATCGACATGAAACAGGCTCAAAGATTTGGCTTCCCTGGGGATTTCCAGGCGCAAGTCATAGATCAATTGCAGTGAAGCGGTCGGCAAGTGCACGTATGCCCGGGGCCGCTCCAGCAATTGCAGATTGGCGCAGCGTACCGGACGCGCCGAGCCGGACAGCGGCGTCAGGCGAAACGGCAGCGCCTCACGGTAATGCAGCGCGGCGGCGTACGGCGCCGGCAGCCAGGTATCGTTGAAGCGCCCGCCGAGCCAGCCTTCCGGAGTTTCCAGCAAACACTCTTCGGCAATTTCCTGAATCGCCGTGTGCAGCGGAATGTTCAACTCATGGGCCGGCACGTAACCGGAAATCAGCTTCAGCACGACATCGCCGCGGTCCTGGCGGCGCTGGCGCACCAGCACCCAATAATCGCGGTTCTGCCAATGCAGGGTCAGCCGCACGGAAACACCGAGGTTGGCCAGCTCCAGAGAAAAGCGCTCGCTGTCCGCCACGCTCACCGGTTTGCGCCTCTGCAAGGTCTGGGCGAAGTTCAGCGGCATGCCCACGCTCTGATAGCTCAGGCCTTCAGGCGTGGCTTCGACGAACAGCGGCAGCGTCTTGAAGTTGCTCGGGTTCTTTCTGATGAGCGTACGCGGCATATCGGCTCCTGCTTAAGGCCGCGGGGCGGCGTCAGTGACCACGCAGGACCTGAGCAACGGTCGCTACGTTATGGGCGAGGTGCAGCGGATTTATCGTGCCGACGATAGCACTGGCGACGCCGGGCCGGGTAAAGAGCAATTCGAAGCTGGCGCGCACCGGGTCAACACCCGGACTCAGACAAACGTGACCGCTGGCCAAGGCTTTTTTTACCAGAATGGCTTTGCCGTGGGCAGCAGCATAGTCAATGACTGCGCTCTCGTTTTGTTCGTTCAGATTGTAGGTGACCATGGCGCAGTCGCCTTGCTCCAAGGCTTTCAGACCGCCTTCGACGGTTTTCCCGGAAAAGCCGAAACCACCGATCTTGCCTTCGGCCTTGAGCGCCGCGAGTGTGGCGTAAACCTCTTCGTGTTCGAGAATCGCCAGGTCGTTGCCATCGGAGTGCACCAGCACCAGATCGATAAAATCCGTTTCCAGACGTTGCAGGCTGCGCTCGACCGACATTCGCGTGTGCGCGGCGCTGAAGTCGTGGCGCGACAGGCCATCGGCAAATTCTTCGCCGACTTTGCTGACGATCACCCAATCCTGACGCTGGCCGCTCAGTAGCGGGCCGAGGCGTTCTTCGCTGCGGCCATAGGCCGGGGCCGTGTCGATCAGGTTGATGCCCAACTCCCGCGCCTGCCTGAGCAGCATTCGCGCGGCGTCGTCGTCGGGAATCTGGAAGCCGTTGGGGTATTTCACGCCTTGGTCGCGACCGAGCTTGACTGTGCCCAGGCCCAGCGGCGAAACCATAAGGCCGGTACTGCCCAGCGGGCGATGCAGGTCATGCAGGGTGGCGATGGTCATGGCAGCAGTTGCTCCCAGGCCGGGACACCCAGCGGTGGTTTGGGCAGGGCTGGTAAAGGTTCTGCCGCTTGCGGCTGGATACCGTCGCGTTGCAGGGAGGCGAGGACCCGATCAGCGAAGTCCGGCGCGAGTGCCAGTTTGGTCGGCCAGCCCACCAGCAGGCGACCTTCTTCGGCCAGGAACGCATTGTCCGGGCGCGTCAGCCCGGTTTGCAGCGGCTCGGCGCGGTCGACTCGCAAGGTCGCCCACTGTGTGGTGCTCAGGTCGATCCACGGCAGCAATTGGGCGATTTCTTTTTGCGCGGTGGCAATCTGTTCGGCCGGCTCGCGGGCCACCCCTTCGCTTTCGGCAATGTCGCCGCCCATGTACCAGACCCACTGGCCGTCATCCGCCGGGTGCGTGGTCACGGTGATGCGCGGTTTGGTGCCGCCGCCCAGACAGTGGGCGTACAGCGGTTTCAGGCCAGGACCCTTGGCGAGGATCATGTGCAGCGGCCGGCGTTGCATCGCCGGACGGCTCAGGCCGAGGGCTTCGAGCAGTTCGGCGGTGCCGGCACCCGCGCTCAGGACGATGCGTTGTGCGCGGATCGCGCGGCCATCGACTTTCAGGCCGACCAGCACACCTGCTTCCAGCAGCGGCTCGATAAGCTGACCGGCAAGCAGACCGTCACCGGCCAGATCGGCCAGTCGCCGGATCAGGCTTGGCACATCCACCACCAGTTCGGCGAGTCGGTAGACCTTGCCCTTGAAGCGCTTGTCTTGCAGGGCCAGGGGTAGCTCGTCCCCCTTGACCTGATCAACCCGGCCGCGCACGGCCTTGCTGGCAAAGAAACTGGTGAGGTTGCCGGCCAAAGTGCCTGGCGACCACAGGTAATGCGCTTCAGACAGCAGGCGCACACCGGACAGGTCCAGCTCGCCATTACCGGCCAGCGCTTCGCGCCAGCGGCGCGGCATGTCGGCGATCGCCTCCGAGGCGCCGGTCAGCGCACCGTGCAGCGCGTACTTGGCGCCGCCGTGGATGATGCCCTGGGACTTGAGACTCTGCCCGCCGCCGAGGCTGGCGCTCTCCACCAGAACGGTCGAAAACCCTTGGCGGCGCAGGCGCGCGTTCAGCCAGAGGCCGGCGACACCAGCGCCGACAATCAGAACGTCGGTGGAAATAACGGATGGCATGCAGCGACCTCAGTGTTCAAGACGAGGGCGCAGTATACAGACTCGGGAAAGCGCGGGATTTGTCGATGATCAACGCGTGGAATACAAACCTGTAGGAGTGAGCCTGCTCGCGATAGCGGTGTATCCGACGACATAGATGTTGAATGACAGATCGCTATCGCGAGCAGGCTCACTCCTACAGGGGACCGCGTTGCTTTTTAGTGACCGGCAGTCTTCGAAAACAGCTGAATGACCACCACGCCCAGCACGATCAACGCCATCCCCAGCATCGCCGGCACGTCGAGCTTTTGCCCGTAAATAAACAGCGCCGCGACGCTGACCATGACGATGCCCATCCCCGCCCACACGGCGTAGGCGACCCCCACCGGCACGGTGCGCACCACCAGCGTCAGCATCCAGAAGGCGATGCCGTAGCCGACGATGACCAGAATCAGCGGCAGTGGTGTACTGAAGCCTTTGACCGCTTTCATCGAAACGGTGGCTATCACTTCGGCGCAGATGGCAATGGCCAGATAGACATAGGCGTTCATGGTTTCATTCCTCGAATAAATCGTTGCTTGCTGAGGCGCCATTTTAGGGATTCGACAGATGGGGTAAAGTCATTACCTATCTGTTCTGAAGATGGGTTGTCAAAGCGCATGCAGTGGAATCTTGAGCAGTTACGTGTTTTTGTAGAGGTCGCCGAACAGCGTTCGTTCTCGGCCGTGGCGCGTCGGCAGCGCAAGGCGCAGTCGGCGATCAGCAGCGCAGTTGCGATGCTCGAAGCGGACTTGGGCGTGAGCCTGTTCGAACGCAGCAGCGGGCGTCAGCCGAGTCTCACCGAGGCGGGCGAGGCATTGCTGGAAGAGGCACGGGAAGTGCTGCGCCAATGCGAACGTCTCAATGGCCGCGCCATGGCCATGTTGCGCGGCCAGGAAGCGCAATTGCGTGTCGCCCAGGACGAGGCGATGCCGTATCAGGCACTGGTGGAAAGTTTCGCCGCGCTGGCCGAGCAGTTTCCCAGCCTGGAAGTGCAACTGACCAGCGCCGCACAAGGCGAAGTCGCCCGCAAACTGGTCGAGCGTCGCGCCGATCTGGGCCTGTTGTTCTATCACGACGAAATCCCCGAAGCCCTCGAGCGGCGCGTGCTGGGCAGCGTCGAGATGGTCACGGTCTGCGGCGTCAATCATCCGCTGGCGAAGCAGGCTTACGTGACTTGCCAACAACTGGCGCAACACCGGCAACTATTGATGTCGACGCAGACCAGTCTCTATCCCGGTAACGAACCGGCCAGCCCGCAAGTGTGGCGCGCCGACAGCTTCTACGTCATGGCTGAATGGCTGGTGCGTGACCTTGGCTGGGCGTGGTTGCCGCGCCATGTGGTGCAGTATTCGGCGTATCAGGGCTTGATGGTCGAACTGGACAGCGAGTGGACTCCGCCGGCGCTGGTGGTGGAACTGGTCTGGCGCCGCGATGAGCCGCTCGGTCCGGCCGCGCGCTGGCTGGCTGAACGTTTCGCCGTGCACTTGCGGGCGATCGGCGATAAAAGTCGATAAACTCCGCCGCCATGAATAGAACTCTCTACACCGCGCTGTTTTACCTGGGGCTGCCATTGGTGGCGATTCGGCTGTGGCTGCGCGCGCGCAAGGCGCCGGCCTATGCCAAACGGATTGGCGAACGTTTCACCTACGGCATGCCGCCGCTGCAACCTGGCGGCATCTGGGTGCACGCCGTGTCGGTCGGCGAAAGCATCGCCGCAGCGCCGATGATCCGTGGCTTGCTGCAACGTTATCCACAACTGCCGATCACCGTGACCTGCATGACACCGACCGGTTCGGAGCGGATTCAGGCACTGTTCGCCAACGAGCCGCGCATCCAGCATTGCTACATGCCGTATGACTTGCCTTGCGCGGCGGCGCGTTTTCTTGATCGGGTCAAGCCAACGCTGGCGGTGATCATGGAGACCGAGCTGTGGCCTAACCACATTCATCAATGCGCCAAACGCGGCATCCCGGTGGCGCTGGCCAACGGCCGGTTGTCCGAGCGTTCGGCGCGGGGCTATGGCCGCTTCAGTAAACTGACCGCGCCGATGCTCGGCGAGATGAGCTTTCTGGCGGTGCAGACCGAAGCCGAGGCGCAGCGTTTTCGTGACCTCGGCGCGCGCCCCGAGACGGTTGAAGTGACCGGCTCAATCAAATTCGACCTGACCATCGATCCGCAACTGCTCCAAAGCGCTGCGCAATTGCGTAGCCAATGGCAGGCGCAGGAACGTCCAGTGTGGATCGCCGCCAGCACCCACGAGGGCGAAGACGAAGTGGTGCTCGACGCCCATCGTCGCTTGCTGACCAACCATCCGGACGCGTTGCTGATACTGGTGCCGCGCCATCCGGAGCGGTTCGATTCGGTGTTCGGCGTCTGCCAGCGCGAAGGCTTTGCCACGGTGCGGCGCTCGACGGGTGTCAATGTCGATGCGCAGACTTCGGTCCTGCTTGGCGACACCATGGGCGAACTGTTGTTTTTGTATGCGCTGGCGGACAGCGCCTTTGTCGGCGGCAGCCTGGTGCCCAATGGCGGGCACAATCTGCTCGAACCCGCTGCGCTCGCCAAACCGGTACTCAGCGGCCCGCACCTGTTCAACTTCCTCGACATCGCCGCGCAGTTGCGAGACGGCGGGGCGCTGGTTGAAGTCGATGATGCCGAAGGGCTGGCGGTTGAAGTCCAGCGCTTGTTCGAACTGCCGCGCGATGCGCAACGCATGGCCGAGGCCGGGCTGGCGGTGATGCGCCGCAATCAGGGCGCGTTGCAGCGCCTGCTGGATGGTTTGGGTCGGCTGATTCAATAGTCGCTTGGAATATTACTGTGGCGAGGGGATTTATCCCCGCTGGGTTGCGAAGCAGCCCTGAAACCATTCAACGCGGTGATTCAGAAAAACCGTGTCCACCGCTATTGCGACTGCTGTGCAGCCGGACGGGGATAAATCCCCTCGCCACAGGGGATTCATTCCAGATTGTTATGGCCGCGCCTTGAGCTGCGCCTCGGCCGCTGACGCCAGGTCCGGCGGCAGGAAGTCCTTGTCCGGGTTGTAGTCGGCCTTCAGGTAGCGGGTCAGGTCCTGCAAGTCGCCGGGGTTCAACGTCCCCGCCGCTTGCTTCAAGCGCAGGTTGTCGAGAATGTAGTCGTAACGGGTGTTGTTGTAGTTGCGCACCGAGGTGTACAGCTGGCGCTGCGCATCGAGCACATCCACGATATTGCGCGTCCCCACCTGGTAACCGATTTCCGTGGCTTCCACCGCGCTCTGGTTGGAAATGATCGACTGGCGGCGCGCCTGCACCTGCTCGACGTCAGTGTTCACCGCACGGTGCAGATTGCGGGTGTTTTCCACTACCTGGCGCCGCAGGGCTTCACGCTGCTGCTCGCTCTGATCGAGTTGCGCATAAGACTGACGCACTTGCGAACTGGTCAAGCCGCCACTGTAGATCGGGATGCTCAGTTGCAGGCCCAGGGTGCTCTGTTCGACGTTGCCGCCGTAGGGCGCGCCGAAGGAGTTCGGGTTGGCGAAACCGAGGGCGTCGTTATCGCCTTTTTCGTATTTGGCCACCGCGTCGAGGGTCGGCAAATGGCCGGCCTTGCGCTGCTTGAGGGTTTGTTCGGCGGAGCTGACTGCATAGTTACTGGCGAGCAGATTGAGGTTCTGCCGCGCCGCCGTGTCGACCCAGGATTTCGCATCGTTGGGGGCCGGCGGCAGGATCGGCAGCGTGTGCACGATGCCCTGAATCGAGTTGTACTGACGGTTGGTCAGGGTGATCAACGCTTCGAAGGCGTCGTCGACCTGACGCTGCGCGACGATGCGGTTGGCTCGTGCGGTGTCGTAACTGGCTTGCGATTGCAGCACGTCGGTCTTGTCCGAGAGGCCGACATCGAAGCGCTCGTTGGACTGGTCGAGCTGGCGTTTGAACGCGGCTTCTTCGGCCTTGGTCGAGGCCAGGTTGTCCTGGCTGCGCAGCACGTTGAAATAGCTTTCGGCGGTCTGCAGGATCAGGTTCTGTTCGGTCGCCGAGAGTTGCAGCGCAGCCTGCTCGTTGACGTCCTTGGCGGCCTGATACTGGAACCAGCGATCGGCGCGGAACAATGGCTGCGCCAGCGTCGCTTGATAAGAATGCGCGCTGCGGTTGGCGATGGCCGACGGCTGATCGATCGAAGTGCGCACGTCGGCGACTTCGGCGCCGCCAGAGAGGTTGGGCAGCAAACCGGCGCGGGCCTGGGGTACGACTTCTTTCTGCGCGCCGTACTGGGCGCGGGCGGCTGCCAGGTCGGCGTTGTTGTCGACCGCTTCCTGGTAGACGCTGACCAGATCGGTTTTGGTCGACAAGGGCGCTTCCGCTGCCCAGGCCATTGCGTTGGACGCACAAGACACGGCGATAGCCAGTGAGAGTTTGCGCAGCATGAGGCGATCCCTAGCATTAATATTATGGAAGTAATCCGGGCGCCAAAGGTAAGGCGCGGCCCGTGCAGCGTCAAGGCGCGGCCAGGGCAAAGCGAGTGTAGTTGTGCATTAGGCCGGCAACAATCGGGCGAGCCCTGTATTTACGCCATTCATCATGGCGTTCGCTGCGGTGTTGGCGTTCCGTGGCGGTTGTGTCTAGACTGGCCGGGTTCTTGTCGGGGTGCCTTGCTATGAGGCTGAGATCGAATAATTTCGGATCCCGTTGAACCTGATCAGGTTAGCGCCTGCGTAGGGAACAAGATTTCTCGTCACCCGGCGAGTCCTCTTGTGCTTCGTCCGGGATATTGTTCGACAATCGAACGCTCATGACGAATGCACAGCACCAGCCCTGGTGCGTCCGTGCCTTTCAGGTTCTGCTCCGACAATCCACTGCTGGATGCTGTCTGGAGAGCCCGTGATGACGACAAAAGAAAAAAACGCGATCAACCTGAGTGACTCGGCCAAGGTCGACGAGCAATCGGTCAAGCCGTTCACCCGTTCGCAAAAAGTCTACGTTCAGGGCTCGCGCCCGGACATCCGCGTACCAATGCGCGAAATCAGCCTGGATGTAACCCCGACCGACTTTGGCGGCGAAATCAACGCGCCGGTCACTGTCTACGACACGTCTGGCCCGTACACCGATCCGAACGTGGTGATCGATGTGCGCAAAGGCCTGGGGGATGTGCGCTCGGCGTGGATCGACGACCGTGGTGACACCGAGCGTCTGTCGGGTCTGAGCTCCAACTTCGGCCAGCAGCGTCTGGCCGACGCCGAGCTGACCAAACTGCGTTTCGCCCACGTCAACAACCCGCGCCGCGCCAAGGCCGGGGCCAACGTCAGTCAGATGCACTACGCGCGCAAAGGCATCATCACCGCCGAGATGGAATACGTCGCCATCCGCGAGAACATGAAGCTGCAAGAGGCCCGCGCAGCCGGCCTGTTGAAGCAGCAGCACGCCGGCCACAGCTTCGGCGCGAGCATCCCGAAAGAAATCACCCCTGAGTTCGTCCGCGAAGAAATCGCCCGCGGTCGCGCGATCATTCCTGCCAACATCAACCACGTCGAACTGGAACCGATGATCATTGGCCGTAACTTCCTGGTGAAGATCAACGGCAACATCGGCAACAGCGCGCTGGGTTCGTCCATCGAAGAAGAAGTGGCGAAACTGACCTGGGGCATTCGCTGGGGTTCGGACACGGTGATGGACTTGTCCACCGGCAAGCACATTCACGAAACCCGCGAGTGGATCATCCGCAACTCGCCGGTGCCGATCGGTACTGTGCCGATCTATCAGGCCCTGGAAAAGGTCAACGGCGTGGCCGAAGACCTGACCTGGGAGCTGTTTCGCGACACGCTGATCGAGCAGGCCGAGCAGGGCGTCGACTACTTCACCATCCACGCCGGTGTGCTGCTGCGCTATGTGCCGCTGACCGCCAAGCGCGTGACCGGCATCGTTTCCCGTGGCGGCTCGATCATGGCCAAGTGGTGCCTGGCGCACCACAAAGAGAACTTCCTCTACACCCACTTCGACGAAATCTGCGAAATCATGAAGGCCTACGACGTCAGCTTCTCGCTGGGCGACGGGCTGCGTCCGGGCTCGATTGCCGACGCCAACGACGAAGCGCAATTCGGCGAGCTGGAGACCCTTGGCGAACTGACCAAAATCGCCTGGAAGCATGACGTCCAATGCATGATCGAAGGCCCCGGCCATGTGCCGATGCAGTTGATCAAGGAGAACATGGACAAGCAGCTGGAGTGCTGCGACGAGGCGCCGTTCTACACCCTCGGCCCGCTGACCACCGACATCGCGCCGGGTTACGACCACATCACCTCCGGCATCGGTGCGGCGATGATCGGCTGGTTCGGTTGCGCGATGCTCTGCTACGTGACGCCGAAGGAACACCTGGGTCTGCCGAACAAGGATGACGTTAAAACCGGCATCATCACCTACAAGATCGCCGCGCATGCGGCGGACTTGGCCAAGGGACATCCGGGCGCACAGATCCGCGACAACGCCTTGAGCAAGGCACGCTTCGAATTCCGTTGGGAAGACCAGTTCAACCTCGGTCTCGATCCGGACACCGCCCGCTCGTACCACGACGAAACCCTGCCAAAGGATTCGGCGAAAGTCGCGCATTTCTGTTCGATGTGCGGGCCGAAGTTCTGCTCGATGAAAATCACCCAGGAAGTCCGTGAATACGCGGCCAACCAGCGGATTGACGCGGTCGACGTGGATGTCGCCAAAGGCCTGGCGGAACAGGCCGAGCGGTTCAAGCAGGAAGGCAGCCAGCTTTACAAAAAAGTGTAAGCGGCAAGCTGCAAGCTGCCAGCTACAAGAGGGGAGCCGGTCTGTGTATCGCTTCCGATTTGCGGCTTGCAGCTGTTTCGATGGTGCCTGGACTGGCCTCTTCGCGAGCAAGCCCGCTCCCACATTGGATTTGTGCACTGCGCACATTTAATGTGGGAGCGGGCTTGCTCGCGAAGGCGTCAGAACAGACACCAGAGATCTCAATGACAAAATATTCCTCTGAGATAACACCCTTGAGCATTCAACCCGGCACTTATTCTCCCGACCTCGCCGTACCCGCCGACCGGCGGGTTTTCGGCGGTCGCGATCTGTTTTCCCTGTGGTTCTCCCTCGGCATCGGTCTGATGGTGTTGCAGACCGGTGCCCTGCTTGCGCCCGGTCTGGGCCTGTCCGGTTCGCTGCTGGCGATTTTCCTCGGCACGCTGGTTGGCGTGTTGCTGCTCGCCGCTGTCGGCGTGATCGGCAGCGATACCGGTCTGTCGTCGATGACCGCGCTGAAACTCAGCCTTGGCCGCCACGGCGCGAGCCTGCCGGCGCTGCTTAACTTGCTGCAACTGATCGGTTGGGGCTCGTTCGAAATCATCGTCATGCGTGACGCGGCCAGCCTGCTCGGCACCCGTGCGTTCAGCGAAGGTTCGCTGTGGGCCAATCCGATCCTGTGGACGCTGTTCTTCGGGGCGCTGGCAACTTTGCTGGCGGTCAGCGGCCCGCTGACTTTCGTGCGGCAGATTTTGCGCAAATGGGGCATCTGGCTGCTGCTGGCCGCGTGTCTGTGGCTGACCTGGAACCTGTTCGCCAAAGCCGACCTCGCTGCACTGTGGGCGCGCGCCGGTGACGGTTCGATGCCGTTCGCCGTCGGTTTCGACATCGCCATCGCCATGCCGCTGTCGTGGCTGCCGCTGATCGCCGACTATTCGCGCTTCGGCAAGCGCGCGCGAAACGTGTTTGGTGGTACGGCGGTCGGCTTCTTCATCGGCAATTTCTGGCTGATGAGCCTTGGCGTTGCCTACACCCTGGCGTTCGCGCCGAGCGGTGAAGTCAATGCGCTGTTGCTGGCGTTGGCTGGCGCCGGTCTGGGGATTCCGTTGTTGCTGATTCTGCTCGACGAGTCGGAAAACGCTTTCGCCGATATTCACTCGGCGGCGGTGTCGAGCGGGATGCTGTTGCGCCTGAAAGTCGAGCATCTGGCCTTGGTCATCGGCGTGATTTGCACGCTGATCGCGCTGCTGGCGCCGTTGGCGCAGTACCAGAACTTCCTGCTGCTGATCGGCTCGGTGTTTGCACCGCTGTTCGGCGTGGTGCTGGTCGATCACTTTATCCTGCGCAAGCGCAGTGCTCAGGTGGCGTCAGCCGCATTGCGCTGGCCGGCGTTGTTGGCGTGGCTCGGTGGCGTAAGCACTTACCACTTGCTGGCGAATCTGTACCCAGATGTGGGTGCAACCCTGCCGGCGCTGGTGCTGGCAGGGCTGTTGCAGCTAGTGCTGGGCCGAGCCTTCAGTTACGGCCGGGAAACAGCTCAGGCTTGAGAATGCCGTTCAGGCGCGGATAAGGAATCTTCAATTCGACGTGGCCCAGCGCGTAAGGCGCAATGGTGGTCACGTCGTACTTGAGGATCACGCCGCCGTAGGTCAGCGCCACGTTCGCGGTTTTCACGAAGGGCCAGTTCGCCACGAACTCCGCTTCCTGATCGAGCTTGGTGCTGATCAGCCAGCTGTTGTGCGCCACCTGCGCGGCTTTCCAGAACGCTTCTTCCTGACCCGGCAGCAACATGTCCGACAGGTTCAGCACCTTGTGCTGCTGGCGCGAATAGTTGATGAAGCCGCGGCCCGGTGTGCCATGGGCGCCGCCGGTATCGAGGTAGCTCGACAACTCGATGATCACCAGTCCGTCATGCTGTTCGCGTACTTTGGCTTGCAGGTAGCTACTGTAGCGTGGGCCGGCGCTGGCCAGAAACTGCTCGCGGTAGGCGGCCAGGGTGGGTGCCACCGGGGCGTTCTTCTCGGTGCGGGTCATTTGCAGCAGACGTTTTTCGATGATGCCGTCCAGTGCCGGCTCGTCCGGAAAGCGCAGGGTATCGATGTTCACCAGCGGGCAGTCTGCGTTGGAGCAGCCGGGCTTGAGCTGTTCCGAAGCGTCGCGGGTGGTTTCCAGCGGCGTACGGTAGTTGGGCTGGAACAGACTGGCACAGGCGCCCAGAGTCAGGGCGATGGCAGCCACGGAGGCAATTTTGAAAAGCGACATGGGCGTCCTTTCGAAAGCAGGGGAAGGCAAAAAGTTACCGCTTCGACTCTCAACGAAGCAGTCAGTTCGCCACTAAGCTAATTAGAGTGGGTTTCGCCGTCACCGTCCATCCCGCTGACGGTAAAGGGGCTGCATCAAACGGTGCGGGCGCGTTAGGATGGCGCGAAGTCGAGGTTGCCGGACACACCCAGCAACCTCGTAATGGATGTGCAGTAAAGAGGATGCTTATGACCGATTTTGCCAACGCCATTCCGACCGCCGTCGATATCGTGCGGCGCGAAAAATGCTACGAGGGCTTTTACAAGCTCGACCGTGTGCACCTGCGCCACGAATTGTTCGCCGGTGGCATGAGCCGCGAGATCAACCGTGAAATATTCGTGCGTCACGATGCCGTGTGCGTGCTGCCTTACGATCCGCAGCGCGACCAAGTGGTGCTGATCGAGCAGTTTCGCGTCGGCGCCATGGGCAAGGCCGACAACCCGTGGCTGGTCGAACTGGTTGCTGGTCTGATCGATAAGGATGAACAACCGGAAGAAGTTGCTCACCGCGAGGCGCAGGAGGAAGCTGGGCTGGACATCAAAGCGTTGTGGCCGATGACCAAATACTTCCCGTCGCCGGGTGGCAGCAATGAATTTGTGCATTTGTATCTAGGGCGTTGCAGCACCGACGGCGTCGGCGGTCTGCACGGGCTGGAAGAAGAGGCAGAGGACATTCGCGTAACGGTCTGGGCATTTGAAGATGCCTTGCAGGCGGTCCGCGACGGACGCATTGCCAACGCGGCGAGCATCATCGCCTTGCAGTGGCTGGCGCTGAACCGCGCCGAAGTGAGGGGGCTATGGTCGTAAACAGGCTGCGCGATCGTTATCGGGTTGACCTTGTGGGGCTGCAAGCCGCCTGCGAGGCCAACTACGCGCGCCTGATGCGACTGCTGCCGGACATGCGCAACGACCCCGAGGCCCGGCGCATCGCCGTGACTCAGGGTGAGCAAATGCTCGGCGTGCTGGCCCTCGAAGTGCTGCAAACCTGCCCGTACACCACGACCTTGCAGGTGCGTCAGGAACACAGCCTGCCGTGGTTGCCGGTGCCGCAGCTGGAAGTGCAGGTCTATCACGACGCGCGCATGGCCGAAGTGGTCAGCGCCGAACATGCACGACGCTTTCGCGGCATCTATCCTTACCCGAACGCGGCCATGCACCAGCCGGATGAAAAAGCTCAGCTCAATCTGTTCCTGGGGGAGTGGCTGAGTCATTGCCTGGCATTGGGGCACGAGTACGAAGTCGTTCGCTAGTTGTGAACTGCGTCCGGTTCGATGCTTTCCCCTTTGAGTCATCGCCCAGCATAATTGCCGCACTTGATCGATTCCGTGCTTTTGCCTTGGGAGAACGCCTTGCCGAGCGTATCCACGTTGACCACCGCCGACCCGGCGCTGCTGGTGCAGTTGTCCGACAGCCACCTGTTCGCTGAAGCGGACGGCAAACTGCTGGGCCTGAAAACGCGCGAGAGCCTGCAAAAGGTCATCGATCTGGTGTTGTCGCAACAGCCACAGATTGATCTGGTGCTGGCCACCGGCGACATTTCCCAGGACGGTACGCTTGCGTCGTATCAGGCCTTCCGCCAGATAAGCGCGCAGATCGAGGCCCCGGCGCGCTGGATTCCGGGCAATCACGACGAGCCGATGGTTATGGCCGAGGCGGCGGTGCAGAGCGCGTTGCTGGAGCCGGTTGTCGATATTGGCAACTGGCGTGTGACGTTGCTGGATTCGGCCGTACCGGGTTCGGTTCCGGGGTATTTGCAGGACGACCAACTGCAATTGCTGGCTCGCTCATTGAGCGAAGCACCGGAGCGTCATCATCTGGTGTGCTTCCACCATCATCCGGTGTCGATCGGTTGCGCATGGATGGAGCCGATCGGTCTGCGCAATCCCGAAGCCTTCTTTGAAGTACTGGATCGCTTTCCACAGGTTCGCGCGGTGCTGTGGGGGCATGTGCATCAGGAGATTGATCGCGAGCGCAACGGCGTGAGATTGATGGCTTCGCCTTCGACCTGCATTCAGTTCGAGCCGGGGAGTGTGGACTTCAAGGTCGGCGAGCAGGCGCCGGGGTATCGCTGGTTGCGGCTTTTGCCGGATGGACGGCTGGAAACCGGCGTGGAACGCGTTACCGGACTCGACTTTCAGGTTGATTACGGTTCTGAAGGTTACTGAGGCCATAAGGGCCTCTTCGCGAGCAAGCCCGCTCCCACATTGGAATGCGTTCCCCTGTGGGAGCGGGCTTGCTCGCGAAGGCGTCCGGACAAACACCCACGATTGCCCTGACTCCCTGTAAACTCCGCTATCTTTCGCCGACAGCCAGGGAACTCAAATGTCCGGTTCGATCCTCTATATCCACGGTTTCAACAGTGCGCCGGCCTCGAAGAAGGCCTGTCAGCTGGTCGCGGTGATGGAGCGGCTGGGCTTGAGCGAGCAACTGCGAGTGCCGGCCCTGCATCATCATCCGCGCGAAGCCATCGCTCAGCTGGAGCAAGCGATTGCCGAGCTGGGCAGTCCGCTGCTGGTGGGAAGCTCACTCGGCGGCTACTATGCGACTCACCTGGCCGAGCGCCATGGCCTGAAAGCGCTGCTGGTCAACCCGGCGGTCAGCCCGCACCGGATGTTCGATGGTTATCTGGGCACGCAGAAAAACCTCTACACCGATGAAACCTGGGAATTGACCCACGACCACGTCACGGCCCTGGCCGAACTGGAAGTGCCGGCACCGCAGGATCCACGGCGTTATCAGGTCTGGTTGCAAACCGGCGATGAAACGCTGGATTATCGCCTCGCCCAACAGTATTACCGCGCCTGTGCCTTGCGCATTCAGGCGGGCGGCGACCACAGTTTCCGAGGCTTTGCCGGGCAATTGCCGGCGTTGCTGAGTTTTGCCGGCATGGCTGCCGATATGTATCAGGCAATCGATTTCACCACGCTGTGAAGTCTTGCCCCTCTTTCATGACTGACTGACGACGAGACCTTATGGCCACTCCCAGCGCTAGTTCTTATAACGCCGACGCCATCGAAGTCCTCTCGGGCCTCGACCCGGTGCGCAAACGCCCCGGCATGTACACCGACACCAGTCGGCCGAACCACCTCGCCCAGGAAGTCATCGACAACAGTGTCGACGAAGCCCTGGCCGGTCACGCGAAATCGGTGCAGGTCATCCTGCACGCCGACCACTCGCTGGAAGTCAGCGACGACGGCCGTGGCATGCCAGTCGACATTCACCCGGAAGAGGGCGTGTCCGGCGTCGAGCTGATCCTCACCAAGCTGCACGCGGGCGGCAAGTTTTCCAACAAGAACTACCAGTTCTCCGGCGGTCTGCACGGGGTGGGTATTTCCGTGGTCAACGCCCTGTCGACGGAAGTCCGGGTGCGGGTGAAGCGCGACGGCAACGAATACCAGATGACCTTCAATGACGGCTTCAAGGCCTCGGAGCTGGAAATCGTCGGCAGCGTCGGCAAGCGCAACACCGGTACCAGCGTGTACTTTGCGCCGGACCCTAAATACTTCGACTCACCGAAATTCTCCATCAGCCGCCTCAAGCACGTGCTCAAGGCCAAAGCTGTGTTGTGCCCGGGGCTGCTGGTCAGCTTTGAAGACAAAGGCACCGGCGAGAAGGTCGAGTGGCACTACGAAGACGGCCTGCGTTCGTATCTGGTCGATGCGGTCAGTGAATTCGAGCGCCTGCCGGACGAGCCGTTCTGCGGCGCCTTCGCCGGTAATAAAGAAGCGGTCGACTGGGCGCTGCTGTGGTTGCCGGAAGGCGGCGACGCGGTGCAGGAAAGCTACGTCAACCTGATCCCGACGGCGCAGGGCGGTACCCACGTCAACGGCTTGCGTCAGGGCCTGCTCGACGCCATGCGCGAGTTCTGCGAATTCCGCAGCCTGCTGCCGCGTGGGGTGAAGCTGGCGCCGGAAGACGTCTGGGAACGCATCGCTTTCGTCCTGTCGATGAAAATGCAGGAACCGCAATTCTCCGGGCAGACCAAAGAGCGCCTGTCATCCCGTGAAGCGGCGGCGTTCGTCTCCGGTGTGGTCAAGGATGCGTTCAGCCTGTGGCTCAACGCCAACCCGGAAACCGGCCTGGCCCTGGCCGAACTGGCGATCAACAACGCTGGCCGGCGCCTCAAGGCGAGCAAGAAAGTCGAGCGCAAACGCGTCACCCAAGGCCCGGCGCTACCCGGCAAGCTGGCGGACTGCGCCGGCCAGGACCCGATGCGTTCCGAGCTGTTCCTGGTCGAAGGTGACTCCGCCGGTGGTTCGGCCAAGCAAGCGAGGGACAAGGAATTCCAGGCGATCCTGCCGTTGCGCGGCAAGATCCTCAATACGTGGGAAGTCGACGGCAGCGAAGTGCTCGCCAGCCAGGAAGTGCACAACATCGCCGTGGCCATCGGCGTCGATCCGGGTGCTGCGGACATGAGCCAGCTGCGCTACGGCAAGATCTGCATTCTCGCCGACGCCGACTCCGACGGTCTGCACATCGCCACGCTGCTTTGCGCCTTGTTCGTCCAGCACTTCCGCCCGCTCGTGGATGCCGGTCACGTTTACGTGGCGATGCCGCCGCTGTACCGCATCGACCTGGGCAAAGAAATCTATTACGCCCTCGACGAAGCCGAGCGTGACGGCATTCTTGACCGTCTGGTGGCCGAAAAGAAACGCGGCAAGCCACAGGTCACCCGATTCAAGGGTCTGGGTGAAATGAACCCGCCGCAGCTGCGCGAAACCACCATGGACCCGAACACTCGGCGTCTGGTGCAGTTGACCCTGGGCGAAGACTTTGCCGAAACCTCGGAAATGATGGACATGCTGCTGGCGAAGAAACGCGCCGGCGACCGCAAATCCTGGCTCGAATCCAAAGGGAACCTCGCCGAGGTGCTGGCCTGATGCAATTTGGCTGGGCCTTGGTGGCTGCGTTGTTGCTGAGTGCGATGAGCGTGTCGGCCGAACCGCTGCAGGAGTTGCGCTTGCTCTCCGGGCACCCGGTCGACGGCATGCGCGGCGGCAACCTGTCGGGCCTGGCGCTGTGCGGCAACGAATTGTGGACAGTCTCCGATCGCGATGACGAGCAGATCTACCGGCTCGATACCCGCGATCAGGTCTGGCAGGCCGAAACGGTGCGCATCGACGCGCCGCCAGTGCCGGACAGCGGTTTGCCCTGGGGCTTGAATTCGCGCACGTGGGCGGCGTCGTTCGTTCGCGGTGGCGATCTGGATTTCGAAGGCATCAGCTGCGACAGCGCGGGCAATCGCTACATCGTCAGTGAAGCCCATGCGGCGGTGTTGCAGGTGCCGGTCAGCGGCCCGGCAAAGTGGTTGAAGATTTCGCCGATGCTGGTTCGCGAGGCGCGGGCGAGCGGCATGCTGCTGCATTTTAATGCGATCTTCGAGGGCTTGGCGGTGAACCCGGCGGGCGATCAGATGTGGCTGGCTGCCGAACGGCAAAACCGTGGATTGCTGCTGATCAAGCGTCAGCAGACGGTGTGGGATTGCGACGGTCGCTGTGTGCTGCTCAGTGAGGGCGGCAAGGAGAAGCAGCCGCCGCAGTTCCCCAAGGCCAGAGCGGTCAACCGAGACTTTTCTGATATTTCGTTGTTTAACGGCAAATTGTTTACCCTTGAACGCAACGCTTTTCAGATTTGTCGACGCGATGCACAGACAGCCAAGGTCGAGCAATGCTGGTCGTATGCCGCCGAACTGTTACAGGCCAACCGCCGTTACGCGCAAAACTACGGGCTGGAAGAAGCGCTGGTCATTGATGCCGAAGGGGCATGGATTGGTGTCGACAATAATTTCGGGCCGCGTGCCGACGGTGAGGTCCGTCCGGTGGTCTGGCGCTTTGCCGCGCCGGACGGTGGCTGGAGCGTCAAGCCATGAGCCAGCAGCCGCCGGGCAAGCGCGCCGGTCGGGTGCTGATGATCCTGGCCTGGTGCGCGGCGTTGTTTCTGGCGACCCGGTTTTTCGGTCAGTGGGAGCAGCGTCAGCAGAATCCCAATATCGTTGTCACGTCGGAGCAGGGCGAAGGTTTTATCGAGGTGAAACTGGCAAGCAATGCCCAAGGGCATTTTGTCGCCAGCGGCCAGATCAACGGCGAGCCGGTGGAGTTCATGCTCGACACCGGCGCCACCGATGTGTCGATCCCGGCAGACCTGGCCAAACGTTTGAAGCTTGAAGAAGGTTTCGGTGTAACCCTGAGCACGGCCAACGGCCTGAGCCAGGGCTACCGAACGAAAATTGCCCGCCTGCAACTGGGCGACATTGTGCTGCGGGATGTCCGCGCACTAGTGGCGCCGGGGCTGCAT
Organism: Pseudomonas sp. SWRI111; assembly: GCF_014268555.1. Taxonomy (NCBI): domain Bacteria; kingdom Pseudomonadati; phylum Pseudomonadota; class Gammaproteobacteria; order Pseudomonadales; family Pseudomonadaceae; genus Pseudomonas; species Pseudomonas sp. SWRI111. The sequence goes on from NZ_JABWQQ010000033.1 coordinate 40,167, forward strand.
GGCGATCAGGTGCTGCTCGGCATGAGCGCCCTGAACAGACTTGAATTTACTCAGCGCGGTGGCACCATGCTGCTGCGCCAGACAACGAACCGATGAGGCCTGCATGAGCAATCCCCTTGATCTCAGCCTGGACGGCGTAGAACGCCGCTCGCTGGCTGACTTCACCGAAAGTGCCTACCTCAACTACTCCATGTACGTGATCATGGACCGCGCGCTGCCACATATCGGCGACGGCCTGAAACCGGTACAGCGGCGTATCGTCTACGCCATGAGCGAGCTGGGGCTGGATGCCGATTCCAAACACAAGAAATCGGCGCGTACCGTCGGTGACGTGCTCGGCAAGTTCCACCCCCACGGCGACTCGGCGTGCTACGAGGCGATGGTACTGATGGCGCAGCCGTTCAGCTATCGCTACACGCTGGTCGATGGCCAGGGCAACTGGGGGGCGCCGGACGATCCGAAGTCCTTCGCCGCCATGCGTTACACCGAAGCGCGGCTGTCGCGTTATTCCGAAGTGCTGCTCAGCGAACTCGGTCAGGGCACGGCTGACTGGGGCCCGAACTTCGACGGCACCCTGCAGGAGCCGTTGGTGTTACCGGCGCGTTTGCCGAACATTCTGCTCAACGGCACGACCGGCATCGCCGTGGGCATGGCCACCGACGTGCCGCCGCACAACCTGCGTGAAGTCGCCACTGCCTGCGTGCGTCTGCTCGATGAGCCGAAAGCCACGGTCGAGCAGCTCTGCGAGCATATTCAAGGCCCGGATTATCCGACCGAAGCGGAAATCATCACGCCGCGCGCCGACCTGCTGAAAATGTACGAAACCGGCAAGGGCTCGGTGCGCATGCGCGCCGTGTACCACGTCGAGGACGGCGACATCATTGTCACCGCGCTGCCGCATCAGGTCTCCGGGGCCAAGGTGCTGGAGCAGATTGCCGCGCTGATGCAGGCCAAACCGTCGAAGGCGCCGCAGATCGCTGACCTGCGCGACGAATCCGACCACGAAAACCCGTGCCGCATCGTGATCATTCCGGTCAACAGCCGCGTCGACCACGAAGCGCTGATGCAGCATCTGTTTGCCAGTACCGAGCTGGAGTCGACCTACCGGGTCAACATCAACATCATCGGTCTGGACGGCAAGCCGCAGCTGAAAAACCTGCGCGCGCTGCTGGTCGAATGGCTGGAATTCCGCGTGCTGACCGTGCGGCGCCGCCTGCAATTCCGCCTCGACAAGGTCGAGCGCCGCCTGCACCTGTTGGACGGTTTGCTGATCGCCTACCTCAATCTGGATGAAGTGATTCACATCATCCGTACCGAGGAACACCCGAAAGCCAAGCTGATCGAGCGTTTCGCCCTGAGCGAGATTCAGGCCGACTACATCCTCGACACCCGTCTGCGCCAGTTGGCGCGACTGGAAGAGATGAAGCTGCGCGACGAGCAGGACGAACTGCTCAAGGAACAAGCCAAGCTGCAAGCCCTGCTGGGCAGCGAGTCCAAGCTGAAGAAGCTGGTGCGCACCGAACTGCTCAAAGACGCCGAAACCTATGGCGATGACCGCCGTTCGCCAATCGTCGAGCGCGCCGAAGCCAAGGCATTGACCGAACACGATCTGCTGCCGAACGAGAAAGTTACCGTCGTGCTGTCGGAAAAAGGCTGGGTACGTTCGGCCAAGGGCCATGACATCGACGCCACCGGCCTCTCGTACAAGGCGGGCGATGGCTTCAAGACCTCGGCAGCGGGGCGCTCCAACCAGTTTGCCGTATTCATCGACTCCACCGGTCGCAGTTATTCTGTCGCCGCGCACACGTTGCCGTCGGCCCGTGGCCAGGGCGAACCGTTGACCGGTCGTCTGACGCCGCCACCGGGCGCGAGCTTCGAATGCGTGCTGATGCCGGAAGATGATTCGCTGTACGTGATCGCTTCCGATGCCGGTTACGGCTTCGTGGTCAAAGGTGAAGACCTGCAAGCCAAGAACAAGGCCGGCAAGGCCCTGTTGAGCTTGCCGAACAACGCCAAGGTCATCGCGCCGCGCCCGGTCGCCGACCGCGAACACAACTGGCTGGCCTCGGTCACGACCGAAGGTCGCCTGCTGATCTTCAAAATCAGCGATCTGCCACAATTAGGTAAGGGCAAAGGCAACAAGATCATCGGTATTTCCGGTGAGCGAGTGGCCAGCCGCGAAGAATATGTCACGGACATCGCAGTCCTGCCGGAAGGCGCTACCCTGGTGTTGCAGGCTGGCAAACGGACCCTGTCGCTGAAGGCCGACGACCTCGAACACTACAAAGGTGAGCGTGGGCGACGTGGCAACAAGCTGCCGAGGGGCTTCCAGCGGGTGGATGCGCTGCTCGTCGAAAACCTCAATTAGGCGAGAACGCCCTTCCAGAGGCGTCGATCTACGATTTAACGCGTAGATCGACGCTTTGGCGCTGGAGTCGGAACGCATATTCACGGATGATATGGCCTTTCAAGCGCCGGCGTGGCCGAGCGTTCTTCATATTTATTGAGTATTTTCACTGTGGTCAGCCTTGTGGCGGCCACCTGGACGGGATGATGACTGCTCTGCGCCTTCCACTTATTTTGTTGCTCGCCGGCGTTCTGGGCCTGGCGGGTTGCAGCGTTCACCAGCCGGTGTCGCTGTATCAGCTGGACAGCGGAAGTCCGGTTCAGCCTGCGCAAAGCGCGGGCATGGCGGTTTTGCTGGGGCCGGTAGTCGTTGCCGATTACCTGCAACGCGAGACGCTGCTGCAACGCCAACCGGACGGCAGCCTGCAAGCGGCGACCGACGGTCGCTGGGCGGGCAGCCTTTCGTCGGATATCGATCAATTGCTGATGCGGCAGGTCGCCGGTCATCTGGATAGCCAGCGTGTGGTGCTGGCACCTGCCACGACTGGTTTCACCCCGGATGTGCAAGTGTTGCTGACCATCACGCGTCTGGATTCCGGGCAGAAACAACCGGCGATTCTCGATGCGCAGTGGCGTCTGATCGACCGCCGTGGTCAGGTGCGTGATAACCGCATCATTCATTTGCAGGAGCTGCACGCCGGCAGCACCGCTTCGCAGGTGCAGGCCCAAGGGATTTTGCTGCAGCGGCTGGCCGAGCAACTGTCGGTAGCGCTCAAGCCCTTGGCCAACCAGCCACCCGTGGCCGAGGCACCGCGCAAAGCGCCACCAAAACCCGCAGCGCCGGCGACCGACGCCGAGAAGCAGCCAAAGATTCCGATGGCTTCGCCGATTCGTACCGATATGGAAGTGTTTCGCTTCTGAGGCTGGAACGCGTCAGAACAGAGCCCGCCTTGTGCGGGCTTTGTTGTGTCTGGGGCTGTAGATCTTTGTAGTCAACGCCGGCCCCTTCGCGAGCAAGCCCGCTCCCACAATGGATTTGCGCTGGGCCGCAGATATCTGAGTGAATGCAAAACCCTGTAGGAGTGAGCCTGCTCGCGAAGACGGAGTGTCAGGCGAAACTGATGCTGGATGTGCCGGCCCTTTCGCGAGCAGGCTCGCTCCCACAGTGGATTTGCGCTGGGCCGCAGATATCTGAGTGAACACAAAACCCTGTAGGAGTAAGCCTGCTCGCGAAGACGGAGTGTCAGGCGACACTGATGTTGGATGTGTCGGCCCTTTCGCGAGCAAGCCCGCTCCCACAGTGGATCTGCGCT